>NZ_JBDGAB010000022.1:0-57224 GCF_040910705.1 Blautia sp. RTP21359st1_E11_RTP21359_211015 | reverse complement strand
AACCAATATCAACAGCAATGACCCAGTGTGACACCATTGGGTTTTTACATGCAATAATTTCCTGTGCTGTATTAAATGCTTTTAAATCCATTTTTATCCTCCTCTTTTTTCTGCAGTTGTAATTTCAAAACTAAGCAATATATGCTGTGCATTTCCTGTTCTCTTTTAATATGCAGAAAAAATTGCAGAGTGTTATATGATTTATTTTTTTTTATACAAAAAAAAGAGAGCCGTATATTTTGGCTCTCTTTTCCTTTTTTTAGAATTGTTTTTTATAAATAGAATATGTAACAAGTGCAATGCCTACTGCTAATAATACCATAAACACAAGTTTTATGCGGTTTGCAAGAGAACTTGGTTTTTCGTCTTCCTTCTCTGCTTGCTCCTCTTCTGGCGTTACTGTGATTGTATTATCGTCTTTAGACGTACTCATATCGGAAGATGCATTACTATCTGTACTTGCATCCGATGATTGTTCGCTGTTCGTACTGTCTGAAACATTTTCAGAGTCTTCTGTCTGACTGTCTTTACTATTTTTTTCAGAAAGTGCCTGTTTCTGGTCATATGTCAAATATGGATTGTCTTCTTCTTTCATTTCTCCATCTTTGATTCTTTGTTGTACAATTTCTTTTGCATTTTTATCCAACGCTTTCATGTTATCGCCAGTCATATTGTCAATAAAATCCTGAGCCGCTGGTGTCCAGTCGTAATCAGAATCCATATATCCCATGTTATACATTCGCTTGCAGTATTCTTCATACTCGTAAGATGATTGAAATAATGATTTTGGACGATAAAAAGACTGCGTATACTCTTCGTCTTTCGTGTAATCATAATCACCATTCGTCGCACTTGTATCTTCTTCTCCATTATCATCTGTAAACGTCGTAGAGTCTTCTTGTTCCGCAGCAAATGCTGGTACTACCAATGCTGACGCTACTATAGTAGAAAACATGAAAGAAACTATGATTGTTCCGGTTATTAACACTGTCATGTATTTTTTTTTCATTTTTTTACCTCCATCAAGAATTACAACCCAGGATATCTTCCGAAATGAGCAAATCCTGAATAGTTATTTATTTTAATAGCTTTTCCTGGCGCATGGTATATTCCGTCTGTATATCCTCCAGTACAATGAAGCCAATATTTTGTACCATTTACAGTTCCTATATAAATTCCCACATGGTCTTCCCCGCCAGCATTGCCGGGCCAATGCTTTTGTCCGACATCTCCTGGTATAAGTTGACTTTCTGATATCTCTGTAAACGTGCTTGAAATTGATGGAGTTGCCCAATCCGCAGCCGACTGCCCTTCTTTAGCTGCTACTCCAGACCTCCAATAGCACTGACCTACAAATGATGAGCAATCAAGATATTTGGGACTTTCATATGACGGTGAGTTCCTTGCGTTCATATCATACGTCACGCCATACAGCATAACTCCCTGCTGTATAATCTCACGCCTTTCTTTTGTCACTTTGCTATCCCATGTCGCCATACACTTTTTCAGTATCTCTTTCATATCATCCGGTAATTGTCCCATATCCAGGTTTCCAGAACCACCGCCAGAGCATTTATAATTTTCAAATACCTTTTGATAAAACTTCTGGTCCGAATATTTATATTTGCCATTTTCATCATCAGCATTAGCTCTTTCTTCACCATGGGCGATTACTTTTGCATAAGCCTCAATGATAGAGTCATAATCCACCTCTTCTTTTTCTGCGGATTGGTTTTTACTACTTGACGCCTTGTTGTTACAATAGTCCGTAAATGTAACAAACCCGGTTTCTTCATCAAGTTTTAGTGGCGACCTATTATATTGATTTTTTATTGCTTTAGAACTTCCACCAAATTCAAATCCCTGGACAACACATATCAATGAATCAGTATTATAAGGTGATGGATAGACTGCTTCTTCCACTATATTCGCAAAGGCCTTTGCCGCGGCATCTATGGATTCCTGCACTGTGTATTTTCCAGCCTCTTTTTTCTTATTTGCTAGGTTTAGCCTTTCATCTTCTCCATATTCGTCTTTCGGCGAGACATTTGCTTTGCTGCTTACCGGAGTAACGTCTCCGTTGCTTGTATCTGCCAGCCATGAACCATTGATATGAAATAAATCAAACTTATCGCTGCCCTCTCCTTTTATATCTTTTTTCATGGCTTCATACTCATCTTTATGCTCATTAAACCTTGCTTGCGCAATTGCCTTAAATATCTCCTTATACGTTTTAAAACCATTATCTTCCGCCGCTTTGTCCATCAGGTCTTCATACTTTGCAACCTCATCAGACAAAACCGCTTCGCAGCTATTACTCAGCTCAACTGTTTCATACATTCCTTCAAATTCATTCCAATTCGTAGAAGAGTAAAAATCTTTCATTTCTGATTCTGTATCTTCATTTTTCCAAAATATTGGCGTTTTTGTTCCATCAGTATTTAAATCAGATATATTATAAATCCCCTCCGCCAAAGCGAACGGCATGCCTCCGACGGTTAATCCCGCCCATTCGTATGCTTTATAATGAAACGTAGATAATCCTTTCATTATTTTTTCCAATGCTTTTTTTTCTTTTTTTGGCATTGTCGTTGGTGTTGGGGTCGCTTTTTTTTGCCCGGATTTATTTGCTTTTGATTTGACGGTTGAAGTTCCTGTAGTAGAGGCCCCAGCCGCATAAACCGGTACGCGAGACGCGGCAATACTTGTGAGTATAAGTGCTAAAACAAGGATTATGGCCACGACTCCCGCAATTAAGCGTTCTCTATGTTTATTTTGTTTTTGTTTTTTTCTCAATTTTATCATCCTCCTACCGCTTACAAACACAGCTTGCGGTTTCCTTGCCTGACGCAATGACGGGCGGAGTACTCCGCCCGTACCACAATCACGCGTCGAACATACACAATATTACGACTGTAGCATTGCCTGAATAGTAGCGATATCTGAATCCATCTCGGCTAAACGCTGCGCTTTATATTGTGCACCAGGCCTTTCGTAATTCGTAATGAAGAATTCGCCTGCTTCTCTTGCAGTCGTACATGCATAGAATCCTTCTATTCCGCTCGGGGACCAGTCACTCGTATCTTCCGTAAATTCGCATTCCAAACGTTTTAGCTGGCCTTCAAGCGTATTGTACTGATATCCATTTGCATTACACCATTGAACAAGTTTTGTTCTGCGTCCAAACGACCATTGAGTTAAGCCATATCCAGTACCGCCAGTTTCTTCTTCTGTATAATTGAATGAGCATTCTCTATAGATATTTACCAATACTCCCATTGCCTGTTCAGAGGTTAATTTTCTCGACATTTTTGTTGTCAGGAATTCATATACCTCTTTAGCAACTTTTGCTTGGTCTCCATCCCACGTTCCAGGATTGAAACTGTCTGTGGTAGAATTTTCTCCTTCTGAGCATGTTCCACTCAGACTCTTATAATAATCCGGCTTTTTAATATACTGGATTGTTCGTTTTAGCGTATTCTCTTTAGCTCTATATGTATCTGCACTTGCGTCACTGCTTTCATAGTTAGGGTTTTCCTTATCAAAATCATCTACTCCATAGATGTTTTTCTCCCACCAGTCATCAAGATTTAACAGACTATCAAAATGCAGGGTAATAACTGCTCCACTGTACTTTGTATGGCCCGGACACGGTGCATACTTTGTTTCATAAACGATGTTTCCATCCGAGTCCGTTTTATATCCGGTGTAGTATTCGATTTGGATATCTCCGTGCTCGTTTCTGACTTGTCTTGTCTTCGTTTCCATAACCGGTACTTGATAAGACATACCATCGGTATTATTTTGACCAACAATCCTTCCATCATCGTTATATACTGGATTGATTGTTCCGTCTGGGCCTGCATGGTACTGCTTAACGGCTGTTCCCGTGATAATATGTGAAGCATTAAAAAGACCAATCAAAGCCGAATATCTCAAATCATCATAGCCGCCTGCTTTGTAATTTGTCAGGTCTAAGCCTTTTTCATTCAGGTATTCTATCAGCTTCCATTTATCATCAACTTCTTTATCCGTCATACCTTTTTGATATGTGTCGTTTGTTTTTGCCTCGTCAAAGCCGGAAGCATCTTTTTTGCTAATGATTGTGCTTTTTGTTGAAGTACTAGAACTTGCCTCAAAATCAAACATAGCCATTACCATAGAAATCAGCTCTTGATTATTATTATAGAATCCATACACTTCACCTTTTGCATCTGCTTTTACATATCCTTCCGGAGTAGGTGTTGGGGTAATACCATCTGGTACTTTTTGCTCTTCCGGAAAAGTGTAGTATATGTTTTTATCTCTGTTTAAAATGTCGCGATAAACATCCTGGTCTATTTCCTGACGATACAGGATATCGGCATTTACGCTTACCGACGAAGCAGCTGAACCAGTTCCTATCGTTGATGAATCAAATGTTCCATCCAAAATACTTCCCATATTTGTTGCAGTAGTAGGAATCAATCCATTTCCATTCAATCCTGCAGGTTTAGAGCCATAACCAATAAATTCTGCAAAATCTCGGTGGCTTCCTAAGTGATGTCCATATATTCCTTCTTGCTCTGCTGGATAACCAGTATCTTTCCAAGCCTTTTCATCCGCAATAATAATGTACATAGTATTGGATGCTGGTTGGCTGCCTATTGTGAACTCGTTATTAAATTCCACTTTAAGGACATCTCCTACTTTTCCCCAATACGAGCCAAAAGCCGCCATATACATCTTTGTTCCGTTCTGGTCGACGACAGCGTAATTTCCATTGCCTTCAACTGTTACCTTGTTATCCAACGCCTGTTGCCGTGTTCCGGAAGCCCAATTACCATGAATATATTGGTATGTAAACTCATAATTCCACCAGGTCCCCTCAGTCACATCATATAACCCCTGAACCTTAGAACTATCACCCTTTTGTAGCTGTGGTGCATTCATCGTTGAGCCATCTGTACCAGACGCCGAGCCTGTGCTTGACGTTCCACCAAAATGATTCGATAATTCACTTCTGAATGAATTGTGGCACAAGGTTAAGACGTCAACCATTTCTTGTAAAACTTCAGTAGTGTCTTCATCGCCTGCATCATAATAGACTTCATTTCCTGCGTTCTTCACATATGAAATAATGCAAAGGATGATTGCCAATACAATAATCAATGCTATGATTATAGGTCCTAATGCTGCTACTAATGCTGAAATCAATGTCTGTATCAACTTTATCGCAGCCTGGATTGCTTTAATCGCGGCCTTTTGCGCTACTTTGGCGACTTTTAAAACGCCTTTTCTGACAACTTTCGTGCCTTTCATCCGTAATTTTTTTACACCTTTTTTTAGCGTTTTTTTAAGTCCGTTTTTCCTAAGATACTGGAAACCTTTTCTCGCCGCTCTTCCGCCCATATGAACTGCATGAATACCTGCTTTTGCACCTCTATATCCTGCGACCGCAGCATTTCCTATTGACTTTCCAAGCCTGATTGAGGAATTTAGCAACCTTCCAGCGTTCTCTCTCATCCATTTTATTTTTCTTGATGTGCAATACGCTTTCATAGCAGAGCCAACAATGATTGACTCCATCATGAGGAGTCCTCGCATCGTATAATCATCGCCCATATATCTATTAGCCAATGATTTTATTTTTCGGTATCCATTTTTAACCGCTTTGACAGCACCTTTGGCATATGCCGTTAATGTTGTTTCTGTCAAATTAAGCAAAAACATCCTTCTTTGCAGTTTAAATACATTTCTTATCAACTCTTTCGTTTCTTTTGAAGTTGTTCCTGCTTTTAATAATTTTTTTAGCGCCTTTTTATCTGACGGAAGTCCCCTTGCTTGAAGCACATATGGCAGCGCGGCAGCATAAAACGCTCTTTCTACTTTGAAATCGCCTATGCTCTGGTCCCCGAGCACACCTTTTCGTATAATTTTTTCTCTTGTATTTTCATATACATTCAGATAATCCGTTATTGCACTTGCTGCTTCTGGAGACAATCCGCCGCCAGCCAGAAGTTCTTTTAATGTATCTGTATTCTCAGTAAGACCAAGGTGCTTAAGTTTTGCCTTTGCGTCAAACAGATATTGACGTTCAATATCGCTCAAATAGCGTGTTTCCAAAAACACATTCATTTGATAAAACTGTTTGCTGTTTCCACTGATTGATGTCAATATTTTATCGTAATTTGCAACCAGCGTATTTAGGTCTAATTTCAAATCAATCGACTTCATATTAGCTGCTGCGCCTGCAAGCAGCTGTGCTCGGAAGACGGAATGCATTGCCATTTTTTGTTTAAAAATAAGCTGAGAGACCTTGCCTTTGTTTAATGCTTTCTGGTATAAAAGTCCACTATACGATTCTGTTACTTTGTTTGATATAAACTTATCTCCAACTTTCACAAAATCTGCGTCTGTAATAGGCTGGTTTAATGCTGGGGCTATTGTCATCGCCATTGTCATTTGTTTTGCATTGACCTTAACATCTCTTTTAATATGGAATTCCAGGCCAGCCAACGTTTTGGTCGTTCCTATGCTTCCATCCGTACTTATATCAAGGACAGTGCCTGTAGCCGTATAAATCTTGCCGCCATATACAGCCGCGTTTTTCCAACCAACAAAAGCTCTGTCTTTGTCTACTGAATATACGTTCAATACAATTCCATCTATTCTGATAGTCCCGTCAGAACGGACTGTGTATCTTTTTGATTTTCCATTTCTGGATATAGTTACCTGATTTCCTTCTTTTAGGACAAACATTCCAACGTCTGTGAAATTTGAGTTCTTTACGACGCCTGGAATTCCCAGTGTATGTATAGACGGTCTCGTTATATTAAAATTCTGTGTTGCGCCAGATGAGGTTGGTCCCACTGGGCCAGATGTAACGCCTGGAACGTTCAATCCGGAACGAGTCCCCGCTGCTATCTCTCTCGCATTCGCAAGAGCCTGCTCTACATTTATCTTTATCGTTTCTACATCAGCCTGACCTGCCAAAGCATAGGAATCGGCGATTTGTTTTCCGCTTATCTGCGTTGCTGCCTGCGCACTGTTCACTGCACTGGCATATGCAGCAAGTTCGCTGGCCGACATGATTGATGTATCTTTCAGCATCACCATGCCTTCCGCTTTGTCTGTAGCAGTCTTTGCGGCATCAGAGGTGGCCTTCGCAGCTTCTCTTGCCGCTAACGCGGCTGCTACTGCAGTTACAGCTGCAGCTCCGGACACAGTACCTCGTACAGTATGTGTCTGACCTGAGCCTGACGGTACTGTGATTTCAATAACTTTCGTTTCGTCCTTTTTTTTGATAGATTGAAGGCCATTTTTGCTTTCGCTCGAAACCGAAGAATCTCTCTTTTGTGGATACACCACATCAGTTTTATCAGACTTTAAGACACGGTTTTCGGCGACTTTTCTGTCAGCCTGTCCATCCTTTCTGCCAACGTAGCTATAGGTCTCTCCTGGACCGTATGGTTCTTTCCTCTTCTCATCTACTGGAGCCTGTCCCGAAGATTCATATGAATCCCTGCTATATGTCTGCTTTCGTTCATTGATGCCGCCAGACGCCCTATTCGCATCTTGATTTTCTTGATTAGCAGCCCTATTCCTGAGAACCTCTTCAATAGCACTCGCTCCAGGCTTTTCATCCCGATGGTTTCCTACATCTTGCCGCTGGTCATGCGTCATTGTTTTTGCTTCGGAAGGCTGGTGACTGTCCCCATCTAATCCTGGATATTGATTCGAGGCAGTATGTGAAGCTGGCATCTGAGAGATTGGTCTTCGGACAATGTTATCGGCCTGGACCCTTTCACTTTTAGATAAATCATCTACTGCAGATTGACGCCTAGATGTCACCTCTGATGCACTATTTTCTCTTGTACTACTCTTTTCATATTTTTTTTCTACTTCTCCAATTCCGTCAGAGAATGGTGGCTGCACACTTCCTGTAAGCTTATCCGCAAGCCCCTGTCTTTCCAGATTTTCATAACCACGGTCTTTACGCTCGGCTTCTCTCTGTCCAGCCATTTCATATGAACTGCCTACATATCTTTTTGCATTTTCTGAAGCCGGTTCAGCAGACGGACGTTTATCTGCGCCAAAGTTTAAGACAGAGTGTGAATCTCCATTTTCTTTTCTTGCGATGCTGTCCGTACTATTCGCTGTGGCATCATAGGCTCTTCTTTCATTCCGTGCTACGAATGTCGAAGATTGGTCTTCATTCTTAGTAGCATCATATGCCTTGGGTTTAAACGATGCGTACGTATCCTCACCGGTATCCTTGTGAGATTGAATATCAGCAGATTCCCGTTGCCCAGCCTGCTCATATGAATCATTAATGTATTTTTTACTTTCTGATGCTTCTCTTTTATATTGTGCGGTTCCATTTGACGCGTTTCCTGAGTCTGGATTGCTGATGGCATTCCCGTCATATACTGATTCCTTTTCATGCTGAGGAATGCTGCTCGCTTTATACGGTTCGCTGCTATTCGACTTATCGAATCCCTGTGTGCTTCTATAACCTTCTGTATCATGCTCTCTGCGTTTTTCTACAATAGAGCCATCTGACTCCGCGTGTTTGTTTATACCGGCATCCTTCTTGTATATAAAACCTTCGTTATATTCACTGCCTTGATTTGGTCCAACCCTTTCAGTCTTGCGATTTGTGTGGTTATTCTCAGCTTCATATAAACGGTTTTCCTTATCAGTACCACCATAACCTCCGTCATATTGATGGCGCTTATAAGTTTCACCAGTATCTCTTTGTCCAGACTTCTCATACGAATCAGATATATATTTGTTTTCCGATTCAGTCCTTCTTGTATTATCTACTGCCGCTTCTGAGCCTGCCTCTGAATGATATTGAGACGTATCCTCAGCCTTCTTTCGGTCAAGTACGCCAGCACCCACCGAATCCTCACGGCTTCCCCGCGATGACTGGTACCTTGATTCGTTATGAACGTCTGCACGATTTCTTTCATCCCTTACCTCGGGTCTGTCCTGTCCAAAAAAATCAGAATAAGTATCTCCTTTTACAACATGACTTACATCCTGAGCGCTTTTCGTGTTAAGTTCTTCATGACCAGATATTTGTTCTACATTTTCCCGCTTTGGTTCAAATACTTGAGGACCAGTTCTATTTATGTCTTCTGTAATATGGGAATCTTTTTCCGCATAGTCATTTGTGATACGAGAAGAATACTCATTTGTCGCAGACCTGTTATTATCTTTCTTTTCAGGCTCCGGCCTTTCATCTCTCTTATCATTCTTATGCGACCTGTCTTGTGCATCTGATAATGTGTCATTGTCCTTGGCCTGCATCTGCTGATACAAATCAGACGACTTATTGATAGTTCGAGCTTCGCGCTCGTACCCAGACGCTGAACGTGGATTCAAACCCTCGTGCGAAGTTAAAATTGAAGTATTTGACTCATGGGCGGATTCTTGCCGGTCATGGATTCCCCGTTCTTCGTTAAACGTATCTGGTTCATAGTATTGAGTTTTACTCTCATTGTGTTTTGTCGATTCGTCTGGAATATTACCTTTCACCACATTTGTAACACCATCTGCACTCTTGCTCTTATCGTGTATACTTGTGATATTAACGGTTGTTTCAGGTCTCTCAGCCAGTTCCTTTTGCCTTAAAGCTTCTCTTTGCCGTTGCTGTTCTTCAGCCCTGGCTATGGTCTCTCCACGTTCGTCTTCAAGTTTGGATTCCAGAGGCATACGATGTTCATTATCATATCGCTCCTGTTCAGCAGCACGAGACAATGCTTCACGGCGTTCTTCGTCAAGACGAGCCCGCATCTCGTCACCTTTTCGGTATTTTTCACTGTCCCTCTGGTTTCCGGTGTGTTCTCCACCTACGATATTCTTTAAAACTTGGTCTTTCGTTGAAAGCTCATGTGGCTCTTCCGGTCCTGGCTCCTCTTCGCCCTCTTCTACCTCTTCATCTGCAGAGACATCCTCAATGGTTCTTTCACCATGTCCATCTTCTTGTCTCTCAAGCTGAAGTTCTCGCAGATATTCATAAAATTCCGGATACTTATCTGGAATTTCTAAAATTTCCGCATTATCGAAAAGTTCATCTAGGTCAACTCTGCTCAAAGCCTCATCTGCCGCTTTAAAGTTAATCCTTTCCTCGTCTGATATATCTGGGGAATCCTGTTTTCCGTCTATATCTATCATATCCAGACATAAACCTCTCTGAAACAGATTGGCCAATAAGCTTATATATTCTTCTTTTGGCAACATCCTTTTCACCTCCCTTAATCTGAATTTTTTGCTGCTGCAATAATCTTCGACAGCCTTAGTGTATGGATATTACGAACTTTGAACATCTCGTATTTTCTCGGGTCATCCAAAATCACATCAATTTTATTTGTCATTGCATAAAGTATTGCATATGCTTCATCTTCCGATAATATTTCATCATTTCCGATAATACTTCGGAGAACTATCTTACTCGTTTTAAGCTCTGCTCTTTTGATTTCGCTCCTGAATATCTTTAGACTGTCTAAATCCAGGTTCTTCGCAAAATAGTCGTATATCTCCGGAGTCGTGTAGACCTCATCGTATAGATTCAAAATCAGGTATTCATAGCCTGAATGAAATAAAGTCTGTATAATTTCTTTATCAGCAATGAGTGCAGATTTTGCTTCTGGCAAATCACTGTATTTTGTCAATTTCCTTTCCTCCTTGCCTTTGCTTTTTCTTTTTTTTTGCATTTTGTGGTTGTCCCTGTTGCTATTTCAGAAACAGGAATTAATTACCGCTTATTCTAATATGCTAAATTTTTTAAAAAACGAATGCATTTTGTACACAAAAAAAAGAGAGGTAAGGTTTTGTCCTCATCTCTCTCCTTCCCTATTTTTCTTTTTTTTGCTATCTTGATAGCTCACGCTTCGCGCTCGTGATACATTGCCGTATCGGCTCGGTACCAATTTGCGCAGCAAATGTCAAACGAAGCCGTAAGGCTGAGTGGTTCGGCGAACTTGTGTTCGCCATCACCAGACGTTGACTGCCGTCCAGCAATGAAGCGTGTTTCGAATGGGGATTCAGACCCGCGTGCGAAGTTAAGACCTGAACCTTTGACCTACGGACGGCTTTTTGTCAGTCAGGGATTTTCGCCATTCGTAAATACTTTGTTTCATTGCTGTATCTAGCGCTATAGCCCATATCACTCCAAAGCACATTGCGCTTAGCATAAAAATACTTGCGCCCATATTCACGAACAGTCCTGAAATGCAAGCAACAGCAGAAACTAAAGCATTTGCCCAATTTCTTTTCAATAGAAAGATAAGCAACACAATTAGCATCCCTGCAATTGGAAAATACGCCAACCACCCTTGCTGCAATGGGCTTAACATTAAATGACAGTCTCCTACATGTAAAATTTCAAAAATGGCTTTTTTTACTTTTTCGAAATACCATGCACCTTCTCCTGCATTATTAAAGACAGAATCCCACTGCTTATCGTTTAAATACAGCGCCATTTTAAACAATGATTTTTTATTTTGTACATTGTCTGGCAAATTTAATGCAAATAAAAACGCATGGCGGTTTGTTTTAAATGACAGCACGTATTCAAAATTCGACATCACGCGCTGTAGCTTACTGTTCCATGTATACGCTGTATTAACAAGATAATTTATAAAATACGTGATTAACAACATGATTCCAATATACACCGGAAAGAATAAATTTACTTTTGCTGTTTCCGTCTTTTTTTTATTCTTTTTTATCCCTATTACCCAAAATAGTCCCTTCACCGTTGACCCGATAATCACTGCCGAACAAAAAGCGACAAAAATAACAGACCATGCGATTGACGTTGCACCAAAATATTTTTCAAAGAAATAAGAAGACTCAGCAAGCAACGATTTTAATATTCTCAACACATTCCTGCCCTCCTTATGTCTTCGAAAATCTTACAAATTGACTCCCTGCATTTTGAACTTGGATGCAGTGTGTCCAGATTTGAAAAATAGAATTTCGACAATTCAATTATCATAAGTTCAACATATCTTTGTTCCTTTTCTGTCATCTCCCCTCTTTCACTTATATCTTTAAACCATACAGCCGCATCCATATATTGTTTTACTTTTTCCTCCGCTACAGCATTGACTTTTTGTTCTACCTGTGCAGTTCCTTTTTCTGATTTTTTTCTTTCTTTTTCTTTCTTATCTTCGTCACTCCAGAGGTCGTCTTCTGTGGATTCATCTTCATCAACAATCTCATCATCTCTGTTATCTTTATACATCCACATGCGGTCCGTTTCGTCTTCGCACTTTTTATCAATCTTTGCCTGCGCATGAGATGCAATAAGAGCCTCTCCGCTCTCATTATCAACAAACTCCATGTCTGAATAATCAGCTATATGCTCTACCAATGGATTAATTACTTTTCTGCTTTTTTTTCTTCCTCTGGACATATTATTTCCCCCATGTTTTTTAGTTTTTCTTTTAATCTTGTTATCCTGTTCCTCTTAAAACGATTACTTGCGGCAGTCTGTAAAGCATCATTAACCACTATAAGGACAACGCTCTTGCGCGCCCTGGAAATCGCTGTATTCACCATATTCCTTGTTAACAATGAAACTGGCTTATCCGGGAGCATAATATAAATATCATTATATTCGCTTCCCTGGCTCTTATGGATGGTAATCGCATCTGCGTGTTCCATGTCCACCGCATCATCTTTGTTTATATCTATTACTTTATCTTCACCCTGCATCCTGACTTTAACTGGATTTGTCAGCGTTTCAATAAATCCAATATCACCATTACAATACCCGGAATCGTAATTATTTTTTGTAAAAACAACCTTGTCTCCAATCTTAAAATGGTCTCCGTGAAACCAGATACCGGGTTGTTCCACATCCTCAAATTCTTTATTTAAAGCCATCGTACCGACCACGCCCTTTTTGGTCGTGGATAAAATCTGCGTATTGTGAGGGTCGCCGTGATACCGTGATTTTAAATAGGCCCTGGCTTCCTCTTCCGACTTACATGTTCTTACCACAAATGATTCATTTTCAATGAAATTGCTCTTGCCAGCAAGCACTTTCCCGCAGTTATCAATAACCGCTGAGCCTTCTCCCTGACGCATGATTTTTTTGAGTTTCACCTTTGGTATAACGTCTGAATCAATCATATCTCTTAAAACTGCACCGCATCCAACACTTTCAAGCTGGTCAGGGTCTCCGCTTAGAATCAGTTTTGCACCTGATTTGACAGCTTTCAAAAGATGATATATCAGGTCTGTATCTACCATCGACATTTCATCAACTATAATAAGTTTTTCATTTAATGGGTTCTCCTCATTCTTACCGGCATCATCCGGCATATATGGATTCAACTCAAGCATTATATGTATTGTTGAAGACTCATGCCCTGAATGCTCTTTCAGCACACCTGCTGCACGTGCAGTTGGTGCGCACAGCCGTATCTCTTCATCTGGGTGTCTTTTTTTAAAAAGGTCAATAGCGCCACAGATTGTATGCGTTTTTCCGGTTCCGCCTCGTCCAAGGAGCAAGACAACACTGTTTTTATCAAAACTTTTCAGAAATTCGAGCTGTTCTTTATTGTATTTATCTTTGATAGATTCAAATACCTCTTCCTTTGTTCCCATCTCGGTATTTATCTGCATCAACCTGCTAATCTGGAACGCGATATCGGCCTCCTTATCCATTGTCCGGATAAACCCAAGCATGCCATTTTCACAATACACGCTCTTCATATCTACAAGAGTCGCCAAAAGGTAATATGGAGATACAACATAATCCTTCCATGCTGAATATCGATGAAGCCTCGCACAATTGATATAAAAATCTTTCAATTTGATTGCTGTGTTTCCAGACTGTTCGTTATTTACCAATACCTGATATATCATTGACCTGACCCGTTCTGTAGACAAATATCCAAAGCCGAGGTCCTTTGCAAAATTATCTGCAACCTGAAAATCCAGTTCCATTTTTTGCAAGACAGCATAAGGGTTCTGACACAACTTTTCTTCTGCTTCCAGCCCATACCATGCAGTCAGCATATCTATTTGCGGATACCCGATTCCATACTTTTGATACTTTTTTACGAGATGGTCTTTTTCCATCATCGCTCCCACTGTCTCTTTAAGTTCAGACAAGTAACGCTTTGAGCCCTTCAGTCCTTTCCAGAATTCCTTGTCATTCCACACATCAGAAAGCCTGCTTATGTCACCATCAACAGCATCCAGTATTCGGTTTGCAGTTTTACTTGATATTCCTTTCACCTTCACCAATAGCGTTTTTGCATATTCTTCGTCGTTATAATTAATACACGTATATGCGACTCGGTTCATGTATTTTTCTTTTACATATTTTGTAATCTTTTCAATCTTCAATTCACGAAAATCTATCTTCAAAATCTTGTCCATATTATCTGCTGCAAATTCTGTAGTAATCGGGACACCTGGGACAACATCCGGGATTTTTCCGGCGCACAACGCTTCAAATCGCGGGCAGTCTTTATCGTAATCACTTTTAAATAAAAATTCAGCATACCCGTCACTACAACGGTCTATTAAAAAATCGACAATCCTACCTCTTACTGGAATCATTGATGATATGCTCCTTTCCTGTCCTTTTTGCAAAATCAGTATGCTGAATTTTTTTCGATGATATTATTTTTGCGGTTTCTTTTTTCTCTCTGTGTCTGCGAATTCCATACCTCTTGTAAAATCGTCTTTTAAGGTTATATAAGCATTAAATGTGTTTCCACCTTTACTTTTTAAATCCTTTTTGAGGCCTGTCTTTTTCTTTTCAAGCAAATCCTTCATATCTTTTTCTGTCAATACGACCTTATCGCCTGGAAGCATTCTCCAAATCTGAAAATCGCACTTGCCGTCTTTTTTATCTGCGCAGGAGAAAGCCTTGTCTGTTGCAACAATTGGCTTTCCGCATTTCGGACACTTGAGACCGGTATCTTTTGCAATGCTATGTTCCCATTCCAGTTTTCCATCTTTCATTATCAGACTGGCATTAAAGGATGTACCATCTTTTTTCTTAAATCCTTTGATTGTTCCGGTAGACTGCCCAGAAAGCAATTTTTTCACCTGTGTATCTGTCAATGTTTTTCCACAGATTTTCGTCCAGAATATGAAACCGCACTCGTCGTCATCGCATTTATAAGACATAGGAGTCTTAACCAGCGGCTTTCCACACTTTGGACACGTCAAGTCTGTCTTACTTTCAAATGGAGCCCATGTAATTTTATGTTCTTTATTTAGTATTAACGCGGCAGAGAAAGTGCTCCCATCTTTCTTCTTAAAACTCATAACTTTCGTAGCCTTTCCGTTCAGCATATCCGCCATATCCTTATCTGTAAGGTCTGTTCCTGCAACACGTTTAAATACGGAAAAATCACAGTCAGGATAACCGCTGCAGCCGTATCCTTTTGGCAGGGCAACGACCGGTCTTCCGCATTTCGGGCATTTGCCGACCTCTTTTCTGTTTCCTGCAGCCATTTTCTGGATTTTCATCCCTTCCAGTTCTTTTAAAGCCTGATATACATAGTCAATGACCTTTTCATAGACTTCATCATATGTCTTGGTGCCTTCACGTATATCATTCATATATACTTCCCACTGTGCAGAAAGTTCAGGGCTTACAATAGAACTGCTGCCAAGATTCTCTATGTAACGTTTACCGGAATCTGTAATATGGAGGCCCTTTCCTTTCCCAGACTTTACGTCATCAATATATCCAGTAGAAACCAGTTCGGAAATGATTGCGGCTCTGGATGACGGCTGGCCAATGCCTCCTGCTTTCTTCAGCGCCTTCTTAAGCTCTGTCTCATCAGCCGCCATGTATTTCTGGACATTCTCCATCGCTTTGATAAGTGTTGCCTGTGTAAAACGCGCAGGCGGCTTGCTTACGATTTCGTGCAAGGATGTTTCTTTTTCTTTTAATTTCTGCCCCTTTTTAAAGTCTGGAAGCGGTGCCTCCTTTGGCTTTGAGGTAAGGACTGTAAAGCCAGGATTCACAACTTTGGAGCCGGTGCAGGAAAACTTAATATTATTGTCAGTCAGCACTGCTTTTGTTTTTTCTTCTTCCAATGGAGGGAAGAATATTGCAAGAAATCTTTTGAAAATCATTTCACAGATATGCATCTCATCCATAGACAGATTTGCAAGCGCTGCTGTATCGCCTGTCGGGATAAGCGCATCATGCGAGGATTTCTGTACTTCAACATCATTTACAAATCGTTTATTCCCCTGTGCAGCAGCGATTGCTTCCGGGGTAACCGTTTTTACTGCTGCAGAAAGACTCGGCATAGCCTCTACCGCTTTCAGTAATCTGGCAAAGTCTTTTGATTTTTCGGTAGACACATACCTTCCATCAGTTCTTGGATATGAAATAAGCTTATGTCTTTCATACAGAGACTGAATCAGCTCCAGAGTCTTTTCCGGGGTATATCCATACTTAGAACCGGCTTCGACCTGGATGTCGGTTAATTTATATAACTGGTCCGGCTGCGTTTTTTTTGTTGTTTTTTCAAAACTCAGCACCTCCGCTTCACCGCTTAATGTAGTCAGAACTTTCTGGGCTTCATTTTTATCAGCATAAGACACTGCCTTGCCTTCATCGTCAATCATATATGCAGTAACTTCCGGGTTTTCTGTTACGATTGCCGGCTGATATGCCGTCTTAGAGCTAAATTCGTCAATTGCCTTACAGTTGTCATACACGAGTTTTAATGTTGGCGCCTTAACTCGTCCAACCTTCATCAAAAAACCTGATTTCACTGTATATGCGACAGTCATATTAAAACCAATCAGCCAGTCGAACCGGCTTCGAATTCTAAAAGACTGTGTCATCCCTACATCACGTGGATTTGTATGATAATCTGTCAGGTTATTCATTGATTTCATGATTCCAGCCGGCGTCAGGTCAGATTCAAAAAATCGGTAAGTCTTATAATTCTGCAGCCCGAGGTATGTTTCAATCAGGTCATAGATACCGTTACCTTCCACATCACTATCGGTACCGACAATGATTGCATCGTATTTAACTTTTTTTAACTGTTCTTTTAAGTCTTTTACTTTGTTATCTGTCAAAATTCCAACCCTAAACGGGTTCGGAATCATTGGCAGCTTTCGGTCTGCCCATTTTACATCCCAGTCTTCATATTCTTTTGGTTCACATAAACGGCAGATATGTCCGGCGAGAGCGAAAAAATCAATATCGCCGAGCGGCTTATTGCTTGCATTATAAGCAGCCTTCACCGATTTCATAGCAGATGGCTTCTCCGCCAGATATAAATATCTCATTTTTTATTCCCTCCTTATAAAATCTTGATTGTTTGATTAGTTATCTTTGTAATTTTTTTTAAAATCTTTTTTTCTTCCTCTGTCTGAGGCTTTGGCTTATGTTCGCTGTACCAAAGCAAATACAGGTAATATCTTTCTGGATTTTTTTCAATATAATCAAAAACGTCTTCCTCTGACGGAATATATCCATCGTTTTCCATTTCAATCTTTTCCAGTTTATCCATTAAGGCATCAAAGTCATGCTCTGTTATTTCAATATGTTGCATATCTTTCTCTCCTTTTTTTTATTTTTGCGGTTTGCCTTCAATATGCCGAATTTTTCATTTTTCGAACGGAGTAAAAATGTTTTTTTTGCAAAAAGAAAGGGCACCGCGTATTTTATACGCGGTGCCCTTTCTAACCAACAATGTCAATCATTATCATCATCATAATCATCAAAATCTACATCGTTATTTTTTTGTGAAGCCATACAATGAGCACCATTTTTACATCCTTTTTTTAATTCTTCAAATTTATCTTCTGACAGGATATCATTAACTTTATATAAATCCTGTCTGGATATGTTTCCTCGTTTTTTCTTGGATATTGACAACTGTAATCGTTCTGCTACTTTAACGATATTACATTGGTCATTCTTTGCGCCGAACCAGCACACATGTCCATCACTGATTCCGTTGCAGGCAACGGCTAAATCCTCAAATTCCCCGTCGTGTTGCTCAAAAGCCCTGTTTATCAGACCTTTTGCAAGAGCAATATCCATATTTTTTCCGTCAAACAATATCGTTGTTTCGTCGTTACCCATAGACATCTGGATTGTGTCTTCCAGTAATTCACTGTACTTTGTAATCATTGAATTCCTTGTTTTGTTATTATCTGCATCCTTAATCAGATAATATCCATCTTCTTCCGGATAGTTGACCAGAATTCCGTCCAGCACTTCTTCCAGTGTTTTAGGCTGGTACTTTTCGCTTACTGTATCATTATTTTCTTCCTGCTCGGCTATCTCCTCATATTCTACTGACTTATCAACGCACGAAAACTCTTCGTCCTGCTCCAGGAAATAAAAGTTTTTTTCATCCCCATCACCTGTTTTCATAAACTGTGGATGCTTTTCCAGTGGATATTTACTATCATAAAATGGGTCGATTCCTCGCATCATGACAATACATTTGTCAAACGGCATGGTCATTATCTCATCTGGAAGCATCAATTCACGTCCTGTTTGGTTAAACGATAAATTGCCTCCGCTCTTGCCCACGGGCGTGGATTTACTTCTCGACGTGATGGTACCTTTTCCAAGTTTTTTACTGAAATAATCTGCCGTAGTCTGCTCATTTGTACCAAGACAGATTGCGGTGTCACAGTTACCGATGATTGTCTCATAGTCATCCTTATACAGCATTTTTATCTGTGCAATAGACTGCAGGACAATTGTTGTTGATATATTATATTTTCGGCAAGTGGAAATCTTCTGTGGGAATTCCGGAATCTTGCCGATGTTGGCGAACTCATCGAGCAGGAACCTTACATGATATGGAAGCCGGCTATTCGGTATTGTGGCACCCTTATAATATAAAGATTCAAACATCTGAGAGAACAGCATGGAAATCAAGAAGTTAAATGTGCTGTTCGTCTGCGGAATGATTGCAAAAAAGCACGTCAATTCATCACCCACCTTCTCCAGTTCCACGTTATCATCATCTGTCAGATTCTGGATTGCCGGAATACTAAATGGGTTCAGTCTAACAGCAGCTGAAATCAAAATGGATTTCAACGTTTTTGTTCCACCAAGTTTGAACGTCTTATAGTTGGTGAGGCAAAGTGAAGTTTCTATTTTATCACGCAGCCTTCCAATTTCTTTTTGGTCCGTAACCTCCACAGCATCCAGCACCGTCTGTTTCTTTCCTGTCTTTTTATCTGTAATTGTTTTTTTACCGATTTTTTTTGTTCCATCAAACAATTCATCAAGTGGCATATCTATAGAGAAGCCAAATTCAGACGATGGCTTCTGCCCTGGCCGGCCGTTTTCATCCATCTGTGCCAACTGTACCATCCACAAAATGGTTGAGAACTTCCTAAACTCTGCATCAGCAATATCAACAAGATAAAATACCAGCGCTGAGAGCAAAGCCTTTTCCGATTTATCCCAGAACGGGTCGCCGCTTTTTTGGTCCGGACCTGTTGTGTTTGAAATAAAACAGTCCACCAGAATACTGACATCTGTTTCGCTCCTGACGTATCGGAATGGATTGTACTTATTTGAATGAGACATATCGACCAAGTTAAATACTTTTATCTTATACCCATTCTCAACCAATACGTTATGCATTGATTTCAGAAGCTCTCCGGAAGGGTCTGTTACTATGTAAGAGCAGTTCATCTGTAATACGTTTGGCTTTATAAAAAATCGTGATTTACCAGTACCAGCACCACCGACAATAAAAACATTGTTATTCAAATGTGTTTTCATATCAGCTGTTGACAGCCTTACCAATTCCGATTCTATCATGTTAGGGTTTCCTGGTACTGGTGGTGTCTTTTTATTGTTCAGGTTTTCCCCACCCATTTTTTTTGTCAGACCAGGCTCGTCACTAAAAGTCTTTTCACCAAACGGCTCCGAATGTCCTTGGTTAAATTCTTCAACTTTCTTATTCCAATGAGCCGAGCCGGCCTCTTTACCGGCCGCATCATGTTTCCATTTTTGCTCATATATCATGAAAAGCGCTACACCAATCCAATATATAAACGTCCATCTCAAGCATGTACCCCAGCTTACCGGATTTAACCAATAGAAGATATCAAAATGGGATACCGCTTCCACTGCTGAAAAAATACTTGCTCCATCCTGTGTATGCTTCTGATAGCCAAATGCACCAGCTATCATCAGGCCAATAAACCACAAGATGCCATACAAGACAAAGGCAAGCTTTTTCTGTTCAAGTTCTTTATCATCTTTCATCTACCAGCCCCTCCCTGTCTTGTCTATATCCTTTCGCAAATTGTTTTATATGTTGTTCATGCATCTGTTTATAATCCTGCTTATCCTGCTTAGACATCTTGTACGCTTGGATATCTTCTATCTTGTAATCCCGACATACCCGCATCCGCATCAAAGAATAAATCGCTTTTCTTTCGCGGTCTCCATAGTCCTCAAGATTGTTTACCATCTTTCCAATTTCATCAACAGAAGGGATGTCGCTTAAATTTAGTATATCCAATGCTTCTCTTTTTTTTAGCATTAGAGGGGATTCCCGTAAACTTTTACGCGTCATATCCTTGCTCATCACATCGGCGAGTTCTCCATAAAAAACTTTCACAGGAAATTCTTTTCCATTCATCGTATTCAGAATTTCACTCAATACTTTACGCTCATAATCCGGGTCATTTTTTGGAATAAAACGTCCTTTTTTTAATGGATTCATACTGATTGCTCCATTTTTGTCAACTCTTATTCCACGCGTCCCTGCTTCGCTCCCTAAAAATACAACGCCATCATGATTTAGCGCCTTTGAAGCCTGGTTGATGGCATAGCGCCAATACAAATTCTGTGATACGAAATGTTTTTTGCCAACTTCCGTGGTTTCTTCTTGCTTTATTGTATCCATCGCGTTTTTAAATATATATTCTTTATTTTCTGCAAGCAAAAAGCTAATCCTTCCATCCTCTCCGATGGACTGCTTATAATCCACTCCTGCTTCCTTAAGAAAATCTATCATACCTTTTGCTTCGCTGTGCGAAAATCCTCCATACTGCACCAGTTTTTCTCCAAGCACCAAATGTGGCTGGATTTCCATGTATTTCTCTCTTTGTTCTCGTGGATATATTAAAACCAAGTTTCCAGCAATATCCAACAGCCATGAGTCAAAAGCATCATTTATATCTGTTTCTTTTAATATTTTTTGAGCCAGTCCTTTATCTTTCATATCAAGGACCACTGCATCAACTCCGCGATTGTAATGGATGCATTGAGCAAGAGTTTCTGCATGTCCGTTTTCATTTACTTCCTGTCTGGCTTTAAAATATCTGTATAAAATATCTGTTGTTGCCATATATTTTTCCTCCTTTATCTTTATCTCCAATATGCAAAATAAAAAAAATATCGGCACGGCTAGGTTAAAAAGGGATTCATTTCGCATATTAAAAGAAAGAAATAAAAAATATCGGAAAAAGGAGTTAAAATACAATGGGAATATTAAACGATTATGAAGATGTCCTGCTTGGAAACCGGCAGCGCATACCGACAAGCTATTTTTTGTTTGATAAAAAGGGAAACGAGAGGATTGCACTTTCTGTAATCCGATATGCGATAGAGAATTTATTAGGATGGGATATCCACAATGCAATAAAGCTATTTAATAAAAATTACATTTCGTTTATGAAACTTGACCAGATGGTAAAATACATTGCGTTTCCATCTGATGTTACCAAGGATGATACAGAATATATCCTTTATCTTCTTTATCCTCGCTATGTAGATTACGACGTAAAAAGGTATACACTTCGTGTATATGATAAGGTAATGGCAGGAGATGGGCGATACCCAAAGGACTATATGTACGGATACTTAGGTATGCTTCGCGCCAAAATATGTCTTCAATATGTAATCAACAAAACATGTATGTTCAAATCAGAAGATGAACTATACAGGTTCTTTTCTTCAAAAGAGTGTATTAAATATTTAAAACAAAATAAATTATATCAATTATATATCAGTTTTTACGCAACACCGTTGGAATACATGCACGACAGCATGCCGTCTGCAGTGAAAAATGATTTTCTTTTTCATAACTATATGTTCATGTCAAAATATGAACAATTAGAGGATATAAAGCGGGAATCCTCGGCAATTAAATTACCGAGATGAAAGCGCGAAATAAATAAAAGTATCGTTTACGATTTTTATCTTCGTGTCCAGATATAGATGCGAAGATTTTTTACTTCCATACAGAAATTTTTCGCAAAAAACGACCGGTCTGTAAATTTTTCGGCATATTAAATATGTAATGAAAAGGCAAGGAGGTGAGACGAATGGCAAAGGCGAGAAGACGCAAAGATACGCAGTTTGAAACTTCTATGACGAAAAGTGTATTTCTGTATGGCAGCCCGAATAAAGACAAATCTAAAATCATCCGGGATATGCAGAATGAATTTACAAAGATGGTAAATGGATATATCAGACTCCTTGCGGGTAATGATAAATTTACACTTCAAATCGTAAAAAATGATAAGAAGAGCAGTGACATCCGCAAGTTTGAAAAATCCATCCGTCCGAAAAATGCAAATTCTGCATTCTCTCAGAATGCCTTTGACATGGCGGTGACCCATCTTTCTAACCGTATGGATAGCATCCGGCAGGATATGTATACAGAAGAACAGTCAGTCTTTACATCATCAAAAGTCCTGTTTGCAATGTCCATTGATTCCAAGACGAAGTCTGAGATGCTGAGCACTATGAAACAGATTGCGTCTAAAACAAAGAAAGACAAGGCTTTCTATGAAGACTGTATCAGTATCCTGAATGAAATGTCAGACGACGAGTTTACATTTAAACAGGTGGAATTCATGGATATGTATATCAGTTTATCAATGGAATACCGTGTCCCAGAATTAAGACGGGCGCATATGCCTCTTGACAGCAGGCTGATGAAGATTGAAGTATCAACAGATACCGTCATGCCATATGTGATTAAGATAAGCGACGCTTTACATAAAAACGCAGAAAGAATCGTAATACCGATTAACACAAGCAGACATTCTGCCAATAAAATCAAATCACATAAAATGGCCGGTACGGTCATGGCGTCAATTGATGAAAACGGAATCCTGCAGGTCGGATGGAGTTATGAGTCAAAAATGAAACAGCCAAAGACTTCAAATGTGGTAGGCGTTGATGTCGGTATCTCTGACACACTGCATACATCTGAAGATAAAGCAATCGGCAGCATGAAGCCGGTGATTGCTTTTTACCACGATACAGTGGAAAAGTCATTCGCTTCGCTGTCTGACATGAGAAATAAAAAACGCAGTATCAGCCATTACCTGCGAAGACATAAGGCCCTTCCGGAAGATGTGAGACGTTCTCTCATCAAAAAGATGGACCGGCTTGACCAGATGATTCAAAAGGCTGATGCCCCATACCGCAAGAAGCGCTGCTATTATGAAACACTTGACCATGAGATTAAATCAAGCATAGACAGATATATAGAATCAATCTCACATGATACCCTGACAGTCCTAGAAAAACTGGATATCAGGGAATTTAACAAAAGCCGTAAGTCTAACGGTATGATGTCAACATTTGCGAGAGGGAAGCTGCAGAAGAAGCTCATGGAAACTTTAAACTGGTATGGCTATGATTTCAAGGAAATTATACCGGATTACACCAGCCAGACATGTCCGGTATGCAGCCATCTTGAAAAAGACAACCGCAATGGCAAGTCTTTTAAATGCAAGTGCTGCGGATATGAAGCGGATGCGGATTATGTTGGAAGCCTGAACATCAAGGCAAGAATCGACGACCAGGAAATACAGGAGATATGCGAAAAGTATAAGTATAAACATAATGAGTTACAGAAGAATCTTAAGATGATATACAAATCACGTAACGACCAATACAAAGCAGCGGCCTGAAACGAGTATGCAGAAAAGAAATAGTCTCTGACTATTACACCTTCTGTCGAAAGCTTCAGGCCCATAGGAGCCTCGTCGTGTCCTGCTGTAGCATGTCTGCAGCCGGGCCTCTGTCCAGGGATAGTTCTGGTGCATATGCTTGCATATGTGTCGGTTGTATTTCTCGCAGGTAAAAGTAATTGTTTTACCTGGTGTCTTCGGATACTCGGTAATTCATATTTATTCTGGTAACGACTCCGGCAAAGCCGGGGAGTTATCAATTTCCGAGAGGTTCACAAAGCGTGCAAGATTAAAAAAGCAAGAGGGCAGCCCTCTTGCTTTTTTATTATGTTAACTTTTCTATTTTTATCTTATTCGCGTTTTCTTGGAAGCACACAGTAAACATATTCGTTACTGTCCCCACAGCACATCCAGATTGGCGCTTTCGGTTCAATCACTCCGATTGTAATTTTGTCCTTAGGATAAATGCTTGCTGCTTCTTTCAGAAAATCCGGGTTAAAATAAGCAGGCTCTGGAACTTCTCCGACTGTCTCAGCCTCAATCTTTTCTCCATACTGAGAAAGACCGATTCCTCCAATCTCGAGTTCTTTTTCTTTGAATTTCAGCATCGCTGATGAGTTCACTCCAGATGCCCCGGTCTCCTGAAGTACATACTGAACACAGGAGATGGATTCAATAAAGTCTCTCTTGTCAATTGTGATAGAGAATTTGCAAGCGTCTTTTCCGATTTCTCCGTCAATCATTCGCTGTACGGCCGGATATTTTTTATCCAGGACCGGAATGCACACATGCTTTTTACTGTAATCCATATATAATTTTCCGCTATCGATAGTAATATCGATATTAGCATCATCATCTGATGCATCTACAATGTCAATCATTGTCTTAAACTGCTCAGGCGGAACAATCACAGTTCCGGTGTAGTCTCCATTCTTGACAGCATATGCAGTTCGCTGAGCCACGCGTAAGCCATCAAGGCATGTAATCGTAAGAGCCAGCAGCCCGTCCTCATCTTCACGGATATTCAGATGTACGCCATACCCTGCATTTGTCTCCTCACGGCTTGCAGCAAAAATTGTTTCTGCAACCATTTTCTTTAATGTTGCAAACGGAAGCGCAACCTTCGGTGTATCTTTTTCAGGCTTTGCTACGTCATTAAATACAACATCAACTCTTGTGAGTACAGTCTTGGCATTTCCGTCTCTGTACATCATGGTCATAGCGTTGCCATCATCACTTGATGATGCAGAGATTTTTCCGGTGCACTTTCTAAGACTAAAGATGTTAAGTTCTGAAAATGACACGACAAACTCTCCATCTTCTCCATCTGTCAATTCAACCTGGACGATGCATCCAATATTACCATTTGTAGATAATTCCAGGATATTTCCTTTTACCTCCATCTTAACAACGGCCATTTCGTTGATACCGTTTTTCTTTACAGCTTTTCCAATTGTTGCGATTGCTCCTCTAAATGTCTCATAGTCTGTTTTAAATTTCATAATATTTTTTCCTTTCTTTTTTTAGCTATTTTAGCTATATTTTGTTTAGCATCTTTAATATGCCAAATTTGATTGTCGCTAAAAAACACCAGAGCAGCATCTCCAGCCTGAGACTTCTGTCCTTTGTTACTGACTTCCCGGATTTACCGGACTCATTTCCAGATATCAGACTGCCATTCTTTTTTCTCTTTCTTCTGCTTTTTCTTTGAGCAGATTTTTAAGTTCCATCATGCTATTCACTCTATATTTATCCATCAATTGTTTTTTTACATCAAAAGTATCAACACTTTCGATACGCAGCCCATTTTCTTTTTCCTCTTTTTTTGTAATCCCCCATTTCTCAGTCAACGTGTCATAATAAATCTTCCCAATCGAAGTATCGCAAAAAATCCATTCTGCATAGTTTCGATACGAACTCTGCCAAAAATACGCATAGTTTACAACACAGGCCTTTTTATTTTGTTCCATCTTTTTCATCCTGCGGTAACTTCCGGTGCAGTCTATAAATGTTTCTTTTAGATTTTCCAGGCTGTTCTTATCTGTAAAATTTTCACCGCACTTTTTAGCCATTCTTTTTATATCAAAATATGAATTATCAATAGATTTATACTTGGATTCAATGATATCATTATTCAGCATCGAAATAATAGAATATGGTTTGCAAGAAACTATAATCCCGTCATATTTTATAAAATAATCAGACACAGCTCTTGTCATTTCCTTCTTTTCCATACCATTTCTTAATTCTTCAAGCGTTACTCCAACTTTTCTTAATGTTTCCGGTCTTCTCTTTCTTTCATCTTTACAAACGATGTTCAATTTGGCACAAGGGTCAGAGTTTGCAATGAATTTTCCGATTATATTAATAACATCGCCATTCTCAAGAACATCTTCCACATAATAGGTTTCTGCTTCGATACGCAGGATTTCTTTACCTACGCTAAATATATTCAAAAAAGTAATATTACGAGAGCCTCTAATCATATTTTCCACATTTTTTGTTTCATATTTTGCCGTTTCTGTCATAAATGCCATACCTTATTCCTCCATACCTTCTTATGCGTTTATCTCGATACCCCACCAGCTCTGCCGGATTCGTTACCAATTTGCGCAGCAAATGACAAGCGAAGCCGTAAGACTGAGTGCAGAGATTAAAATTAGTATGCCAAAAAAAGAAACCGGAGACATCTCCCCGGTCTTATATTTTTTGAAAACATTATCTTATCAGAGCGCGCCCTAACTCCAACTCATAGCGACGCTTTCCGCCGTCATATCCGCTGCTTGTATGCTTTTTGTTTTTTATATTAAATATCCCTGTCTTTATTACATCTGAAGCCATAGCGATTGGCGTATCAGTGTTAATAGATGACATATAAGTTACAAACCTCTCTTCTGCTTTTTTTGGAACAAGTCCTTTTTGCAGCACGTTTTTAATGATATCATTTGCTGTAATATTTAGATTTAAATCTGCCGTATAACATACTTCGAATCGTTTAATGATATTATCGGCAATCTCGTCTCCGGACATCTTAGTACGATGGTTAACTTCCATACTGTCAAGGATATACAGCCTGTTATCAATCTTTACTGCAAAATCGACGCGCATGCTCTTTCTCCCAGATAATGTATCCTGGAACAAAATACATACCGGGATTCCGTCGGAACGCAACCGGGCAGGTTTGCATCTAAAAGTAAAGCTTAATGCTGGTTGTCTTTTTATCTGCTCTAGGTATGCAGACTCAAACAGCATACTCCTTCCGCATTTATTATATAGACATCTAGCAATCTCTACCGCAGAAATCTGATTCTCACCATTCATAGATTTTAGCCCAACAAGCCGTGCATATACTTTTTTTCTGGCACGGACCGGTTTATAATGAATACCGATAAGCTCATCTGTCCGCCTTAATCTTCCGGCCAGTGTTTTCAATGTGTCCGGTGATGAGAAATGATTTACCGTTATAGGAGGTTCTTTTGTTTTTCCTTTGTTCATACAGTCATCAACAATATTCTTGCGGCTGTAATCGTTCAGCGTTCTGCTGTTTACTTCACGGCTTGGGATATAGCGTATTCCGTCAATCTCATAAAAGCACTCGGATTTATTGATGATATAGCACATTTTATCAGGCAATTGTTCAAAAATCGTCTCCTGTTTTCCAGTACTTACGGATGTGACCAGCATTTCCAGCCCTCCTGTTTTTATTTCCTTTGCCTGATAGATTTTTGCTTTTTTAAAATCAATCTTTGTCGATTTTATTGCAGAAGAATAGTCTTCCCATAAATCTTTCAGGCCTTCCATATTAAATGTTCTCAAATTAATTTCCCCTTTCTTATTTGTTTTTGTTTCACATTTAATATGAATGTTTTTCGTTTCATCAAAAAAGCAGCGGAGTTCATGCCGCTGCCTCATATAGTTACTCTGAATCTTCGTTCTCATCATCGTCTTCTTCGTCATCCGGAGCCAGGTTCGGAAGTCTAAGATATTCTGTATCGTATGAAAGGACTTCTAGTGTCCTTCCCCTTACGTCATACTCTTCGCCGCATACTCCACAGGTGTACTGTTCTTTAAATTTTCTTGCCTGCAGGGCACCATCTACAAATACGAGGGCACCTTTTTCAAGATTCTGGTAATCTTCGATAGATTTGTCGCCATAAGAATACACCCACGGATAGTCTGTCCTTTCGTACATTTCATTTCCGCCCTTTGGGCAATACTTACGGTTGATAGCCAGCTGGAATCTTGTATACGGCTTTCGTCCTCCCTGCAGCTCCCCGTGGATAGGAGAGTTTGTTAAATTACCAAGTACAAACACACGGTTTGCATCCTCTTCGTTTGCATGCAGATACTCGTACGCCGCCTGCTCTGTTTCAAACTTCTCCTCTACTCTTAGCGTAATTGGATATACAAAAATCTCATTACCACCGGATTTTGGCTTTCCATTTCTTACGCATGCATCAACTCTTCGGTTGACCGCATTGCAAAACGGACACTCCGCTTTTTTATCTTTTTCTCTTGTTGCTAAAAATCCTGTCATTTTTACAACATCCCATAACTGCAATGTATCCATCACATCAAGGATTTCTTTTTCCTGTGTTCTGGCACAAAAAGAAACACTGTTTAATTGATAACCGCTTGTAGCCTTGTCGTACTCTCTTCCACTCATAATCGTTGTAAGACCAACGATTCCGGCTCTTCCGTCAACTGTGTCTTTGAATTTTGGTTCCTTTCGTACCAGTGCAAGAACACTCACATAATTATGTCTTGCCATATTTTTTCCTCCTCTTTTTTTTCTATAGTTTTCTTTCTTTTAGAGAGTCTTTTTTTTCTTTTCTCTATTCTCCAATATGCAAAATAAAATAAAAAAGGTACATCGCGAAATGCTACGATGTACCTTTTTCTTATTTTTTTTGTCTATTGCAGCGCCTGTCAGTCAGTTTCGTCCTTATGCATATCATGGACCATTCCCGCATTAGTCATCGCCGACTGCATACTTACTTTCGTCCTTGGTGTTTTCATGCAGGCATCCTCAGATACCGTCTTTTTGACGCATCTTTCTTTTCGGATTTTTTCCGCTTCGGCATTTGAGAATTCCTTTTTAGGTTCCTTTGTTGCTCCCCAAAAAGCCTCGCCGGCAATCGTTGCAGGCCCGACACCTTCTGCCAGATTATTTGGGATAAAGATTTTTGTAGCCCGGCCATCGGCCACATCCTTCATCGCCTCAATAGATTTTAAACGTAAAATATTTTCATTTACGCCTGACTCCGCAAGCCTTCTAAGTCCTTCTGCTTCTGCTTCATATACAAGCCTGATAGCCTCCGCCTGGCCTTTCGCAAGAGCAATTTTTGCGTCTCTCTCAGCTTCTGCGTCAAGCAGTTTCGCCTGCTTATCACCTTCTGCCCTGGATACTACAGATTCTTTATGTGCCTGTGCTTCCAATACGGTCTGGCGTCTTTCTCTTTCAGCCCTCATCTGCTTTGTCATGACCTCTTCAATCTCTTTCGGTGGCTTGATATTTTTGACCTCCACGCGTGATACCTTAATACCCCATTCATCAGTTGCTTCATCAAGCACATCCTGCATCTGGCGGTTGATATCTGCTCTCGAAGACAGTGTCTGGTCTAATTCCATGGCGCCAATAATACTTCTGAGAGTCGTGGCTGTCAAATTCTGTAAACCAGTGATAGGTTTCTCAATCCCATATGTATACAATTTTGGGTCGAAAACACTTGCATACACGACAGAATCGATACTAATTGTGACGTTATCTTTTGTGATAACATCCTGTGGCGGAAAATCGTACACCTGTTCCTTGATGGAGATTTTCTTTACAATCTTATCAATGACTGGAACTTTCACATGCAGGCCAGCCTCCCACGTTGTGCTGTATTTTCCAAGGCGCTCAATAATGTAGCATGCCTGCTGAGGGACGATACGTATCTGGTTCGCCAGGAATACAATGATTATTACTAGAATAACTATAACAAAAAACATATTTTATCCTCCTGTGTGTTTTGTTGCCGATAACCGAAACAGGAATTTAAAGTGTTGATACAATGGCCAGTTGTCGCAAGCACGTTGTTTGTGTCCCGGGTCTCTATGTACAATATGATAAATATTTGGAAGAACAGTGTATTTGTATATGAAAAACGTATATAAAAAACATGGAGGTCATCCTAATCGGCAAGCCGATTACTCTGACCTCGAGACAAGACATGTACACTGCAAAATCGCGGAAGGTTCTATCCGCTCCGATACTGGATATCCTATAAGTTTTCTTAAAATTCATATATATCGTGATATTCAGTATCTTCGCGTTCCAGATATATAAAGATTTTGCAGTGTACATGTCTTGTCTCAGTTTTTTTCTTTCGTTAGTGCGGGCGTGATTCATATATTCTAAAAGTTTTGACATGTTGAGTGTTATTACGATGCGTGATGTCGCTTTACCGGATAAATCACACCCTTCGTTAATGGGCTGCATTCCCAGTTGCCATCTCAACGTTACACTTTGAAAAAAGTAAATTTATATTTCGTAACCTTACGTTTTGAAAGGCGGCCAAAGGCCGCCATGCAGCCCAGAGGAGGAGGGAGCTGAGCAGATTGACATAGTTTCTCCTTGCGAAAAAGCGCAGACTCTCCCTATAATGGTATGCGTCTGCGCGGAAGAAGGAGAACGCTATGCCATTCTGCTCAGATTTTATGTAGCCCGTCGGAATCGGTCGCTTCACATCATGACGGTCTTAGATAGCAGTCGCACTCATCGAAAAACTTATCGAAGAGTTTATCGGAAAGCGCAACCCTGCAGTTCAAATCAGCCGTGCTGATTTTGGCGTAGTCTAAATTATACATTTCTTCTGTACAATCTATGGCACATCCCACACGCCATGATGTTTCCATCATCCTACAGGTCCCGGCAGCCCGCAAGCTGCCTGTGCATCTGTGCTTCACTTCCTCCTGCTGCGGTTTTATTACATCAACTGTATATACAGTTTGTCTTTATTCCCGCGGATTCCGTTATCCACAAACTCCCCCGCGTCCTACTCTTAACCAGGTTTTCACCCGTGCTTTCGCATCTTACGCATACAACTACGTATTAGGCAAAGGGCTTGCAACGCACTGCACCCCCTTAGGTCATCGGATAGTCTAAGACCAAACTATTTTTTCCGCTCCCTGCTCGACTTTTGCCGCTCGGCAACACTTAACGTTGTTTTAGTAACCAGATTGGTCCTTGCTCTGCATTACTGCAGCATATGTCTCGTTCTCATCACGTTTTTTTATCATTTTTGCTGATTTTGTTTTTCCTCTCTTTATCTTTATGCAAAAAAACAATAATTAACGTCCTCTTGGTAGAGGTGACACCTCAATATTCAATTTGACCGCGTGATATTTCCACGAATCTCTTGTCTCTTTTTATTTCTTTTTTTTTCGCTTCTTTGTACAATATCAGTAAGGTCCTTCAGGACTTTTTGTAAAATTCCTGGCTGTCATCTGTATCATCAGAATCAATATGCAGAATAATTTGTGAACCGGACGGATTTTTTTATTTTTTTTAAAAACCATCGACGGGAGGAAAGCCCTCGTCCAACTTTGATACCTCCCCGGCTTTGCCGGAGTCGGTACCAGAGCACGCATGATACCTTGCCGCATCGGCTCGCTACCAAGCCTCGCAGAGGCTGACAAGCGAGCATAGCTGAGCATAGCTCGCGGTATCATGAGCCTGTATGACAGGCTACTTATTTTTTTTCGTTCTTTTCCATCCTTCCGACATGTCCATGTCATCGAACTCCTCATACATGTCGTCATCTTCATTTCCATCATCACCCATGACTGGTATGTAATTATCCTCCAATGCTTTTTCCTGTGCGATAATATAAGGGTACAATTGTGCAAACTGTTTATTATTTTTTAGCTTTGTGGTAATGCGTGATATCTTACGTTTTACTTTTGGAATATTACTGCCTGGAATCTGTTCTGCAATCTCGCGATAACTGGAGTGCTTTTTACTTGAATTCTCAGGATTTAACAACAGTTCTAAGAGATTAAGCTCTTCGTCCGTCAATACATCCTTAAGGATTGTTTTTAAGTTTTCCTCTGATTCTGATTCAATAACAGATTCTTCCGGTCCTTTAATTGATGCTGTATAGTCTGCGCCCGCATCAATTAATGCTTCGTATGAGACGCTGTCTTTTTTTGACATTAAATCAAGAGTATTCTTTACGGTCGCTTCTGACAGCCCTGTCAGGCTCATGATTGTCTCAATGTCATCTGCATTTAATCCATATTGTTTGCAGTAATTCTGCGCGCCATTGATTTTTTTCATGGCATTCGCATAATATACAGAGGTTTTTCTGAAATTTTTGCTTGCATAATCGCTTACCACATGGCGAATCCATGGCGCTATGAACGTAGTGATAGCACCTTTGTCAGGGTCGTAATTTTTTAATTCCGAAAAAATCTTAATCCACACATCTTGAACAATGTCTTCCTGGTGATATCTGTTCTGCATAAGTGTGCGATAGTTATCCCAAAGTGTTTTATAAACGTAATTTTTGATAAAATAGTATATCTGCGTAAATGCGTCCTGTACCGTTGCGTTGTCGCCCGCTTCAAGTGCCATATGGTATACTTTGACCAGTTTATTAATCTCCTGTGGGTCGTATTTTCCATTTGAACTGTAGACTACCTTCTTTTCTTCTAATAGTTGAGCATTATCGGCAGCATTCACCTTTGTCACTGACGTGTCCATCAAAAAACTCCTCCTTGTTGATTTCTGGCTTTAACATCTTTTTTATAGTTTCACGATAGCTCCTCTCCGGCACCGATTTGATGTCACTCTTATCTATCTGACATAAACTTTCTCCCATCTTTTTTAATTCTTTAGTGGTTTCTTCTAATGGTTTATATTTGGAACCCCATTCTTTCCAGATAGTTTCAAAGTCATAACTTTCGTTCCCGGCAATATATTCTGCTAGATTTTTCATTGCTGAATACATTGTTTTTCGCATATTTTTCGGCCTCCTTTTCAGGTTTTCGTGCTCTATGTTAATATGCCGAAAACAATATGAAGGATTACGTTTTTTTGCAAAAAAAAAGAGCAGAAATATAAATCTCTGCTCTTCGTGTTACTCAGAATCATTCGATTGAATTATCGTCCTCAGTGTTATCATTTTCAGCAGCATCAGAGCTGCTTGTTGAACTTTCCTGACTGTTAATTTGAACTTTTTTATAAATGCTGGTGACAACATCCTCCTCAAATAAAAGGTACTTTTTTCTTTCAATTTCATATTTCGAAAGTCCTTCTTTTTCCGATTTGTCTAGCTTTTCATACCTTTTTTCCAGGTCCGTTTTTGTCGCAACGCCATCATTCTTTATAACCGATGCGATAAAGAAAATTTTATAAAGACTATGCTTTGCCTGTTCATATGTTGCGTTTGAGTCATCTTTCTGGAGGACTTCCAGCTCTCTTTGGATAAGGCTTTCCGGAAGCTGAATGAATGTAGTCTGTTCCATCATCGTATCAATCAGTGAATTTATCGTATGTTCCCTTGCAATTTCTTTGGCCTCTCCGCTTGCATCGTTTTTTAATGCGGAACACATATCATGCACACTGTCGTATTCTGTGTTGTTCTGAATGTAATCGTCGGTAACTGGATATGGCATATTCAAAATATCAGATATCGTTATGTCTACTGATGCATCTTCGACACCATTAAAAGTTGTATCCGTTACTCTTACAGTGTCTCCTTTTTTAGCGTTATTCAATGCAGTATAGACATCGTCACTGTATATCTTCGAGTTGTCGCTATATGCCATTTTAAAATTACTTTTAACTTCTTTTACTTTGCCTTTTTGCGTTACTGTATAATCCACAATAAGGGTGATATTATCGCTACGGTCTGATTGCACTGAACCTAACCGGTCTGCAGTTTTATCGAGCTGTTCATACATAACATCTTGCACATTATCATCTGTGACCTCGATATTGTCCAAGTCTTCTGTGATGTCAATGTCTGAAAATGATTCTGGAAGCGAAACATATGATGTCATGTCAATCTCTGATAACAGTTCTGGACTTTTTACCTTTGAAACTGTTTCCTCTGTCTTTTGCGGCTCAAGCCCAGCATTCTGCCTGTTTATGTATAAACCGGCAGAGATAAAGCATGTGGCTCCAGCAAAAAAACATAAAAACACAACTATTTTTTTTACCATTTTTATTGACTCTCCTTCTCTCTGTTTAATCTTTCGTTCTGTTTTGACGCTGCTTCAGGGTCAGCCATCACGATATTACTGTTTGAAGCATTTTTTTGTATTGCAAGAAGATTACCGCAGTTTCCTGATATACTTAATTTGTCACCGTTTGTTGTTGCCCCCATCAGTACACCTTCAAATGAATCCGAGTCTGAGTTGATTTCCAACTTGCCATTTAAGGACTCGCAGCCATTGTAACAATCAGTAAAATTTATTACGGATTCTGGAATCGTTGCTCCTGTCAGCAATCCGGTGCATCCTGCATATGCTGCGCTGATTTCTTCTATACTTTTCGGAAATTTTACTGCTTCTTTAATATTGATACAGTCTTTATATGTTTCGTTCATGTAGATAACACTATCAGGTATTGTCGTTGCCTCTCTCAGGTTTGTGCACCCAGAATATAGTCCAGAGACGTTCGTCAGATTACTTGTTTTGTCAAGACTAATTGGGCTTTGGAGTGAAACGCAATCGGCATATGTGTATTTCATTGATGACACATTGACCGGGATAATGTCTGCTTCTTTTAATGCAGAGCAGCCAGAGAATGCATAATCCATAATTTTTAAATTCGAGCACTGGAAATAATCAGGAGTCTTCTCTATTGCCGTACATCCTGCGAATGTACTCTTCATCGTCTTTAACGTTTTTGGCAGATTGTCGCAGTATACCAGATTTTCATTCCCCTCAAACCAGTTGTCCATATTCTCGATTTTTAGTGAATCGTCAATATACACATGGGAATATGTACTTGATGACCACGGAAACGCTGTGAAGTTTGTAATGTCCCCCTTTCCTGTGAATTCCAAATCTCCATTTGAATAGCATGTCACTTTTGCGCTTTTCTCATTTGGATATCCGATATTTTCTTCAAGTACCGGTTCTCTTGTAATGTCAACAATTACTGTCGTCGACTGTCCTTGAGCCTCAATATTCACTTCACAAGATGCTCCGTTTTTTGCAGCAGTAGCTGTTTTTGAAGAAAAGTCATTTATCTGCACAGCCTTACCCGCCTCAGTGGTTCCAGTCACTTTAAACATGTTTTTAGATAACGACCCTCCCGGTCCTACCTTTCCAACGAATTCAGCCTGCAGTCCGGTTATCTCAGGGTCTTTGTTCATTTCTTTTGATATTTGTGTGTATCCAATCATTCCAACTGCAACAACGGCAACGGCGATGATTGCTTTTATTTTGTTGTCCATCTCCATCCTCTCCTTAGCCAATTTTGAAATCATCTAAGTCGTCATCTTCAAAAGATTCACTTTCGATTTCCTGATTTCTTTCTTTTTTGATAATGTGCGAAGTTAAAACCGGAGCACTTGACCCGCGGACGACTTTTTGTCGGTCGGGGATTTCCTGTTCTCCATTAATAATCCGCGCTTCCCTCTTGTGGCCAGTTCTTAGACTCGGTGCCTCCTGCTTTTTATCAGTATTAACGTTATCTAAAAGTTCCTGTGTGCTGTTATACTCTTCGTCTTCTTCCTCATCTTCTTCATACTCATCCTCTTCATTCGTCGGCAATTTGTCAGCAAAACTTGATTCGTTATCGAACTCAGGGCGTGAATTTAAGCCTTCATGAAAAGCAGAAACCGCAGGGCCTGGCTCACAGACGATATCATTGGCCGAGTCCCCTTCGCTCTTTGTTGATTTATTGTGACTCTCTCTTGCTTTTTCTCGTTCCGGTTTTTCTTTAGCATCTTCATGAGCGTTATTTCTATTTCCAATGTTTATATTTAACGCCTTTTTTATCGCGTTATTATGCATCTTCATGATGCTTGTATCACTGTCAACATTGATACCCTCCAATGCAGTCTCATAATCACCCTGGTCTTCTTTAAGGAAGTTAAGGGCATTGATAATCAGGTTGTACATATACTGATTTCCAGTATAAATATCAGCCAGCTGTTCAAGCGTGTCCTCAATGTTTCCAGTGTTTTCAAAACATTCCTGGAAATTTTCTGCATAATCGTCTGCAAGCAGTTTCTTGTTTCCTGATGCTTCACTCTCTTCCTGTGAGCCCATTTTTGCCAATTTAACAAACAGAGCGAAACCAATCACGACGCAAGAAACACCGGCTCCGATTAAAATAATCACTGTATTGTCCATTTTTCTACTCCTCCTTTATGCGTGCCCATCAGTAATGAGTAAATTACCGATGGGCTGTACTATTATTTTTTGAAATTTTCAGACAATGATGCTACAATGTCGTCGACATCTTCAGCAGCGGCATTTTTCTTGAAATATGACCTTGCTGCAATCCTGTCATCCTTTGTACTGTAAAATTTGACATCATTGTACTTTGTGTTAAGTTTCCTCAGAATCTGGTCTTTTAGCGCTGCGCTTCTTGATACTTCAACGTAGTTCGTCTCTCCGATACGGATTCTAACTTCAAGAGCCCCGTCATTGTATACAACAAATTCTGCATTTGGGGCATGGAATTTTTTGATTTCAGCATCGGAATACTGCTCATAATAAGAAATCAGGTCCTCCGGCGTCAGGATATGCCCGATTTCGTCCAGCTGCTTCTGGATACTTTCCGCGCGTTCTTCTACTTTTTTAACTTCATCTGCTACCTGGCTTTTGACCATGTCTTCAATATTGCTTTCAATCTTTTTGATTTCACGGTCCTTCTTTCCAATGGAATCAGAGAGTTCTTTGATTTTTGATTCTTTTGTGACAATTTTTTCTGTTAATTTTTTCTCCAAGGCAATCTTCTGTCCTACCAGCTGCTGTACTTTCTGCTTCATTCTGAACACTTCTTCTTCCGCTTCGTTATCAGTTTTTCCCAGGGCATTCTGTCTATCCTGCAATGCAGCCAGCTGCTTTGCGAGCTGCTGCAGATTCAGTATATTTTTTGTATCCCTTTCCTCATATTCTTTGATTTTATTCTGCATCTCCTCTTCATGCTCTTTTACTTTCGCCTCTTCTGATTTGATTTTCTCCTGAAGTGCAGCCCTTTCTTCTTCCAATACAGCAACCTGTTTTTGTAGTTCTGCCTCTTTTTTCTGCATCTCTTTTTCTTTCTGTTCCATTTCATTTTCACGCTCAGCGACAGCCTTCTCTCGCTCAGATACCATTGCTGTCTGTTCTGACAAAATCTGCTGTACATCTGACGCAAAGTCCGCGGAATCTTTCTTTTTTAGCGTTCTTTCATATTCCTTCATGCATGCAACTAGAGCCGTTCTACATAAATCCAGGCGCTCTTTTGTTTCATCCGGTGCGTATTTGTCTGGGCTTGAATACGTTCTTACTTTGAATACTTCATTGTCTGCGTCATAAGCAGCCATCAATTCCGGATAATTTGCATTGATGTAGGAAACATATATCGTGCCGGCATCATTATCTGCCGGAGTAGATACGGAAACCAGAATCTCCGCATCCAGAGGTAAAAAAATACAGTCTGTTGTAATTTTTTCTTTTTCGTCGGTGAGGATAACTTCATTTCCATTTAATGTCCCACCAATTTCAGCTGCTAAATCACGGAAAATTTTTTCCGCAAATTTGCGATGTTCTTCCTCATAGTCCTCTGTATCCTGCATCGTAGTTGATACCGCATGGTATGCATTATCCACGTGTACAAGATTTACGTTTTCTTCCGGGTTATAGTCTTCCTCTTTGGCCTCAACATCTTTTTCAAGAAAGTTTACGCAGTCGTTCTCAAATGTCACCACTGCGTCCTGCATCGCATCGATGATTTCTTCTGTTGTTTTTACTGCTTCTTCTACTGTCTGGTATGAAAAGAACTTTGAAAACGCAAATACCTGGCCGCTTACATATACATTGCATCCGGAATATTTTTCCATCATCTCCTGCTGAAACTCTTCTACGGATTCTTCGGAAATAGGATACTTATATTCCTGCGTACCTTTGATTTTTACTGTATTTGGGGCGCACTCAATCGCAACGCTTATACCTTTAATGCCTGTCTTTAATTCTGCATTAATCGTAATCTTGCTGTCCCCCTCTTCAATATTTGATGTGCCGGGAATATATGATTTGATTTCCTCTGCCATCCCAATTAAATAATTTTCTGCCATTATTTCTTTCTCCTTTCAAACTATCTAAATCAAAATTAATTTTCTCTAAGATAATATGCCAAATAATTTCAAGAATCGTTGCTTTTTTGCGCATTTTTTTTGCCGACAAAAAAAGCCCTCATCTGTGAATAAATGAAGGGCTTTTTCTATCTATTTTTGCTGGCTTCCTGTCGGCTGAGCGCTTTCTGTTTGATACCTCGCCGTATCGGCTCGGCACCAGATTAAAATTGATAACTCTCCGTTCGGCCCGGTACCAGATTAAAATTAATTTTTCTTTTTCTTCTTATAAATCAGCACTCCTGCGGCAGCACCAAGGCAAACAACAATCAGCACTCCGATTGCGATGATATTGTTCTCATCTCCTGTTTCTACAACATTATTCTGCACTTCTACGTTTCCTACTGCTGTATCAGCGGCTGCCTGTTCAGGCTGTGAATTACCTTCTGCTTCTGTCGTTTCAGGCTGTGCTGTATCGTCTTCCGGTTTTGCCTCTGGGGTAGCGGTTGGCTTCGGCGTTGCAGTCGGTTTTGGAGTTGCCGTTGGGGTTGGCGTTGCAACTTCGTTGACGGTACAGGTATAACCTTCTACTGTCTTCATGTCTCCATCTGCACCAAGAACCGTATAAGAGATGTCGTAAGTTCCAGCCTCTTCATTGTCTACCTCATCGGTATTTAATGTTACGGAACTTACATAATCATCGAATGTACATCCGGATTCTGTAGGCAGTTCATCCCCTTTGTCAATCTCGATATCCTGCATACCCTCCACATGTGATGCCAACTCAGGTTTTACGGTGCATTTTACAGTTGCAGTCCTGTCTGTGCCATGGCTGTCTTTAAAAGTGTATTTAACATCATATTCACCCGGCTCGCTTGTATGTACACCACTGATATCAGGTGTTATAGAATCAATATTGATATTTGATTCGGTACCTTTGAACTCTTCCTCTACGGATGGGAGGTCTTCTTTTTCGTATACCGTGATAGCCGGCAGGCTGGATATCGTTTTTGTCATATCCTGCTCATATTTTTTTTCTGCTACTTTTTTCTGGTATACAGTATAGCCCCCAGCGCCTCCAGCGGCTAAAACTGCAACAAGCACTACAGCAATTAATCCTTTTTTCATTACGTTTTCCTCTTTTCTATGAATTTTTATGTATGAGGCAGCCTGTGCTGCCTCATGTAATGGTTACATCGTTCCGTTCTTATCTTTTAATGAATTTCTTCAGTGAAATAAATGCTGCTGCAAGTGCCGCCGTGATTGCAGCCCCTGCTATTGCAATGATACCCATATTATCGTCGCCGGTTTTTACTCCGCTCGTTGTGGCAACATCGCTTCCCTTCTCTGTTGCTCCTGAACCGGAACCATCAAGAGTCGTAGATGTATTTCCGTTCGGGGCTGGGGTATTATCTGTTACATCAGACGCTCCGTATTTCTTTAATTTGGTCTTGCCTTCTTCCAGGTCATTTTTGATGGCATCTTCTGTTGTGTCTGAGTTAATCTTTTCTACGTAAGAATCAAACACTTTCTGTGCATCTTCTTTCTTGTCTGAAGGGACTGTATCAAGCATTTTCTGGAGTGTACTGATTGCGTCTGCCCTTAACTGCGCAAGTTTTGATGCATCTGCCGTGCTGCTCGCATCAACCCCTGCGTCTTTCAGTGCCTGCTGACATCCATCAACAAGTTTATTGATATCATCTTCTGACGTTGCTTTGTTGATTTTGTCTGTGTAAGTATCGATAATCTTGTTCGAAGTATCTGTAGGATTTGTTACCATTGCCTTGATTTTTGCTATCGCATCCGTTTTTGCTTGTGCAAGTTTTGCTGCTGCGTCCTGCGCGTTTACAAGCTTCGCAAGGTTGTCTTTGGCAAGGTTGTAACATTTTTCCATTGCTGTTTCATTTTTTGCTTTGTTAATGTTCTCTTTCTGCTTGTTGATTACTTCCTGTGCTTTCTGAGAATATGTATCATCTGTAAATTTGTACTCTGTAAGGAGTGCATCCAGCTTATTGTTAAATGCAGACCGCATTGATGTCAGGTATGCATTGTTGTAATCCGTTTTTGCCTGGGCGTAAATCTTAGAGCATTCAGATGCAGACTGTGCATTTTCAATGTTTGCTTTCGCAGTGCTGATGATGCTGTTCATATCTGCTGTTACATACTCAGACTTCACTTTTGACTCAAGAACAGACAATTTACTTAATGTGTCTGCTTTCACTGATGCAAGTTCTTTGTCTTTTTTGTAAGCATCTGTAGTTGTCTGTACGTCAGATTTAAATCCCTCTACTATATCTTTTACTTCATCCTCTGTTGCAGCATTCTCTATTTTTTTCAGTGCGGCACCAGCCAGCTGCTGAATTGAGGCCTTCAGTTCTTCGTCAGACTGATTGTCTACAGTATTCTGAATCTCTTTCTTGGCGCTCTCTTTCACTGAACTCAGACCCTCATTATTTGTAATTTCATCTTTCAGGTCCTTGATTTCGCTTTTAGCATCACTGACAATAGTCTCTACTTCTTCTGCAGATGCTGCGGCATCAATTTTTTTAAACACCTCGTCTTTAATCTGACCTTTCTTGTCTGTTACTTCTTCATTGTCACTTGTAATCTCATCAAGTGCTTTCTGGATTTCTGACTTTGCATCTTCTTTTACTTTTGTGAGGTCTGCATCTGGGGTTCCGTTCGTAGCTTTTACGTAAGCGGCATAAGCCTCTGCTTTTGTTTCTCCAGAAATTGTTTCACCGGCGCGTCCGGTAAGATATGCTGTAAACTCATCCACGTCGCTCGTGATAGCCTTATGGATATCTGAAATCTTATCTTCTCCATCAGAAATATCACTTGGTGTGCCGAGTAATATGATTTCGTCAATTGTTTCCGTTGTATCGCTGTCTGGAGCAATGCCCTTAAGGTCTTTATACAAAGCAAACATTGAATCCATGTCACCTTCAATCGCAGCTTTCACATGGGCAAAAGCGCTGTCTGCGGAATTTGTTACGGAATCAATTTCTTTCGCTGTTGTGCATGTATCGAGTTTGAAAATTAATGAACCGTATACATTCTGCAGTACGGTTGTTTTATCCTTGATTCCATCCATAGCAGCATTGATTTTCTTCTTCGCCTCGCTCTTCAGCGCATCAATAGATGAATTATCCTGCGCAGCGATTTTTTCGATGCTTTCAATTCCTTCATCCATTGCCTGCTTAGCGTCTTCAACTGTTTCGGATTTCTTGATTTTTGCGACTGCGTCTTTTAAGACATCGTTTGCCATGTTTTTCTGCGCATCAGTGACAAATTCCATGGACTCAAATTTACTATACATTTCGCCAACATATCCGTTTTTAGTTACATAAAGCTGCTGGTCATTAAGGATTGATGCGGCTGTTTCTGTCAGTTTATCCAACACTGCCTGCATCTCTTCTTCATTTTTCTTCTTGTTGATTTCTGCTTTTGCTGCTTTTACGGCTTCATCCCATTTGCTTTTGAAATCTTTTTCGGTAAACTTACCTTTTTCAATCTCGCCGGCTTTTTCACACATCTGTTTTCTCAGTTCCTTAAGGACCGGGTCTTCAGATACTGCACACTGTTTATTTACAATCTTAGTGGTACCATCAACTCCTTTGATGATGTAAGAAATCGTATACACTCCGATTGTGTTTTTGTCTACTTTTGAAGTGTCAAGTGATACAGATACGACTTTTGTATCATCATAGGAAACGCGTGGACTCGGAAGGTCATCTCCAAGCTGGATTTCAATATCGTCAAGCCCTTCCACATATTCATCAAGGCTTCTCTTCTCTTCCTCTGCAGAATCTGAATCTGTTGTTACGTCTCCTGGGGTATCCGGGTTTGTTGTATCAGACGGCGTTTCTTCTGTAGTTGAGTCATCTGCTCCGTTCTGGTCTTCGTCTTTAGTAACTGAATCTGTGTCGTTTGGTGAGTCTGTAGCACCTGTCTCATCTGGATTTTCCGGTTGTTCGGATACCGCTTTAAAAAGAGTAGTCGGAATCGCTGTTGTTCCGCCTGCGCTGATGTATACCGTATCAGCCTCTGCAATTGTTCCGCATACAGCAAAATCTTCATCTTTACTGCTATCTGCAATCAGTGCACGTCTGATATCCCGTCCTGGCATAAAAGCGTCCTCTCCATAAACACTTTCAAATGTCAGAGCAACCTGGTATTTTGATGCAGCAATCGCTTCTGCACTTTCATCTTTGGTAAGTTCGGCTACCTTATCTACCATATCCATTTCGCAATTGTAAATAGAACCTGTATCTACCTCGCTGCCATTGATATACTCGTTTAATGAATCCGCATATCTTCCAAATACATCATCAGAAAAAACAATGTTGCTCAGTTTAGGTCCGAAATCGTCTGGTGTATCTGCGACTTTTGCACTCTCGTCTGTTGCATAGTCAATCATTTTCTGGACAGCTGTATCAGTATCCTGTTTATCCTGGCTCTCCTCATCGTTCTGCTCTGCCTCAGACGCTCCTCCTTCTGTTTCTGGGACCTCAGCTGCGGTCTCCTCTACTGCGGTAGACTCGGAACCGTCTTCCGCTGCCATAACTACTGTGCCTGGCACAGCCATTGTTGCTGACATGCCTAAAAGCATGGCTGAAATAACTTTATTTTTCATTTCTTTTATCTCCTATTTTTTTTGCTTTCGCATATTTTTTTGCTGGTTCTTTTAGAACTATCTGCAGGTATCATTTGTCAGCGGCTAAAGCCTACTGCGTTCAGCCTTTACGAGACTTGGGTAGACGCGAGCACAGCTCGCGGTATCATCAATTGATAACTCGCCAGCAGAGCCGGACTTGTTACCTGACTTCGAACGGGGATTCCGGCCCGTGTGCGAAGTTAAAACCGGGACATTTTACCCGCGGACGACTTTTGGTCGGCCTGGGGCTTTTCGCTCTCCGTTGATAACAAAAGGGTTTGTTCCGAGTTACCAATCGGCCGTATATGCCATGCCTGCATGTTCTCTATATTCAATATGCAAAATAAATTTTTTTTTGTAACACTTTTTCTTGACAATTTATTTTTGTCAAAAAAAAGATGACCGGACATTATATCCAGTCATCTTTTTGCACTCATTCCGGTTCTACTCTTACGCCCTGTACTACAAATCTTGTTGAAGAATCGCCTGTACATGTTGAAAGTGTAACAATCTTATCAGTTTGTTTAAATTGATAATCTCCTGTATTTATCAGCGATTTTGCCTTCATACTTTCACCATATTCAATAGTCTCTTTTCCCGGGCCCTTAATCAAAGTGTACGTATCGCCATCCACATTTGCCACATACATCGCAAAAATCTTATATTTATATGCTTCTTTTGGCGTGATTACCCAGAAGTATGGACTTTTATCAATGGTCTCCTGCAGCTTATATTGTTTTAATGTTCCGAACATAGAACCATTCTTCATATTGTGCCCATAAACTATGGTATTCTGGTCGGAAAAATCTTTTGTGTTCTTGCAGTCAACAAAAATAGAACCTGCGAAAATAGATTCTTTTTTGTATGTGTGATGTAAATAAAAATCATTATCACTTCCCTGGACAATCGGGTAATTAATGTTTGGTAAAGCCTCCATATAAAGCCAACCTGCTACATCTTGATTAATGCTCTTCAACTCATCAAAATTAATTTCCAACGGTGACGTCCAATGTTTGGTCTCATGTCCTTTTGCGTCTTTCAGTTTTTTTACATCCTCCGCGTCCGCATCTCTTTCTTTGACAACCGTGTCTGCAATTTCGTTGTACTCATCGACACCCGCTTTGTATTCCATCATGATAGAATATAATTTATAACCAGAGACAGCGGCGACCGTAATCGCAACGACAAAAATCACAATCAAGACAACGTCGCTGGCTGTCATCTTCTTTTTTTTATTTTTTCTGCTTTCTTTCGCTCCTATCTTTTCCATTCAGGCAGCGTCCTCCTCTCGTCTGTTTTCAGAAAAAAGCAGGCTGAATATATCAGCCCGCGCTGCTTATCTTCCGATAAGACTATTCAGATAATTATACAGTTCAGTGCTTGTTGCCTCGTCATAATCTTGTCCGTCTGTTGTACTAAATCCAGAACTTACAAGATGATTGTAAGCATCAATAAACGGAATGCTCAGGTTCTGATACATGTAGGTATTAAATGTTGAAATCTTCTGGTTTGAAGTGGTGCTTTCAGCAGATACCGGTCCCACTGCTACAAAATAAACAGAGGCCCCTTTGTCCTGCCACTCTTTCGCTTTTGTATTGATGGAAGATGCGTAAGCCTGGTAGTTATCAAGGTCGTTAATGCCCATACTGATAAATATTTTTGTTCCATTTCCAATCTTTGTATCTACATCCGGGCATGCCGTGTCTGTCATCCATGAAAAATCACCAGATGCAGAGCACTCCCATAAATCAGACTGCCCGCTAGCGTAGTTTGCCATCGTTCGGAATCTCTCATCACCAAGGAAAATTACCTCTGCTGGCTCCTGTGACTGTGAGTCTGAGTCCGCAACAGTAGTATCACCGGTGTTCTCGGCTTCCGTACTGTCTGTTTCATTATTTGCATCAACAACATCCGTGTTCTCTTCTGTATTTGGTATGTCTGTTGGTATTGGAGTGGCAGTAGGTAATGGCTTTGGCGTTGAAGTCGGCATGGCATCGTTTTCATCTGTACTGCCATCTTCATCTTCGTCAGTGGAATCACTGTCTGCATCAGCACTGTCTGCACCGTCGTCGGTCTCCGTACTGTCGTCACCGAAGTCTTCTTCGTAGTCGCTGTCTTCACTTGCGCTGTCAGCCTCAGGCGTCGGTGTCTCTGTTACTTCGGCTGTTTGCTGCTCCTGATGCGTTCCTTCATTATTTCCTTTTAATTTCTGGTATGTACATACGCCTGCCGCTGCTACGGCCGCTGCGACAATGATTGCAATGATAATGATTTTCTTCTTTCCGCCGTTTTCTTCTTCATCGTCATCGTCGTCATAATCATAGTCATCTTCTTCCTCTTCCTCGTCATGGATTATTTCTTTTTTCTCCTTTTTGGTATTTGTCCTTTCAGTGCCCGCTGCGTTGTTAGACGTAGTCTTTCTTTCAGGTTTTTTATTAACCCGGGTCTCTGCTTCCTCCTCTCCTTCCGGCTCTTCCGGTTCTTCATCAAGGTCGTCATTGGTTCCGCCTATCATAAAGTCCTCATCTTCATCATCTTCTTCGAGATTGTAATTCTTATCTTCGTCTTTCATTATTTATTTTTTCCTCCTGTTCTTTCTCTGATATCGTTTCGATGTATGCAAAACGGCCAGCGCAACAGAAAACTGTCGCGTTGGCCGGAAGGAGTCCTGCATATCGACATCTTTTATTTTAGCATGCCCGTCTAGACCGGGCCCTGCCCATCAGAGAGTCGTTACAGGGTTGTTATTTTGTTACTTTACCACCTTGAACCCCTTCCAATACCTGAAAGAAGCCTTGGCTACTATTTGGTCAGCGGATACATATGGATTATCCCAATACCGTGAATCTGCGGATTCATTCCTGTTGTCTCCCAACATGAAATAGCATCCCTCAGGGACATTGAATTCCATATCGGGTTCTGTCTCCATTTTTTCACGGATAAACGAATCATCGAGTGGAGTGGAACTGTCATTGATGTAGACCTTTCCTTTTTTGATTGTTACTTTTTCCCCTGGTAGACCGATGATTCTTTTAATATAAATCATGCTCGGGTCATCCGGGAAATGAAACATAACAATATCAAATCTTTCCGGGTCGTGTCCAAACTTATAGGCGAGACGGTTGCCGATTACCCTATCGTCAGTCATCAGTGTGTTTTCCATTGATTCGGATGGAATATAAGCATTCATAAGTACCTGCGTATATAATACGACCATTGCAACCATTGTCATAACGGCTATCGTCAGGTATACAACTATAGTATGCCGAATATTTTTTAAATCGTTCGTTTTTTCTTCTTCTTTTTTAACTTTATCTTCTTCCATAAAATTTTCCTCGCCTTTCTATTCTGTTCCTTGTGCAGTCTGTCCCGTGATATTGGAATCATCGTAGACTATAATCGGCCAGTTGTCCTGAAATGTGGTGAATATTGCATTCATAGATGTCTCATCAACAGCAATGCATCCCTGTTTTACACCATTCGATGTTGCCGTTGCTGAAATATCTTCGTTTCCGGAGAAACCAGGCATCGCCGCAGTATCATCAAACTGATAAACAGCACCATCTCCGAAATACATGATATTTTTTGTACCGTCTTCTGCTGCTGCCTCTCTCAGCTTTAATCTATAGAATCCGGATGAGATGTCTGTGCCAAGCCTTGCCTGACATTGAACCACTGGATTTCCATCTACGTATAAGACCACGCTTCCATGTGACTTATCAATTTCCAGATAAGAATGACCGATGTCGTCTGAATTCCTGCTGACTGTACTCTGGCTGTATGTTGGATTCACAACATCAATTGTCTTATCTGTAATCATCTGTTTTAAATCCTGTGCCGTCTTTTTTATATCTATCTGCCACCCATAATCGCCTCCGGAAATGCTGGAAGTCCGATTATCATAGGTAACAAAGCTTCTTTCATTTCCAATTGTATCATATTTTTCCGCTAATGATTTCACATACTCTTCAATCTTTTTCTGGCTCAGTTTAAAATCTTTACTGAGCATATTCTTTCTTATCGTTTCAACATCCACAGTTTCTTTTCTATCCCCAAAGTCATATGTTATGATAACATCTTTGATTGAGTTTAAAAAGTCACACTGCTTTTGCAATTCTTTTTCATCTGTTTTTTCTGCTTCTTTGTAGCATCCTTTGTCTTCAAGGTTTACGCTCTTGTGCCATTGCCTTATGGACGTTTCTATCACCTGTTTTGCTTTCTCCCTGTCGAGTTCAGTTCCTATGACCTGCTGCGCTACCTGGTAAAACCCATCTGTGTCAACGATACGTGCGCTCTCAGGGCTCACCATATTGTGCATACATTTTAATTTCGCGATTGCTTTTTGTATCTTTGCTGAATCTATCGCATAACTTTCCTCATCAAGATTATGTTCCTTTATTTCTGGCATAAACCATAATCTATAATCTTGATTGTTGATGATGTCCACTAGTCCTTCTTTTCCATTGAACGTCATTCCTACATCTTTTGCAGTTAGTTTTTCGACCCCTCCATTCCTCGTATCTATGGCGATTGCGTAACTGCTGACTTCTTTTGATAACAGTGCCTCGGCCTCGTCAACCGTCTTAAACGCACAATGAAAACCGTTGATTGTAGTGCCTATTTTAAAATGTGTCTGAAAATACGCCATTCCCAGAAAATAGGATGTGCCCAGTATAATACATAGCGCGCATAACATTGTAATGATTATCTTTCTTGTTGTCTTCATTTTTTTTCTGCTCCTTTGCATATCGTTTTCTTACAGTATGCAAAAAACAGTCTGTTTTATGATGCGTATTTCTTTAAAATCTCATAATATTCATTAATCTTTTCTGCCTCTTCATTGCTGCCGCCGGCATCCGGATGTGCGGTCTTCATAAACTGTCTTCTACGTTCTTTCAGTTCTTTTTCTGTAAAAGGCATCTGAAGTTTATAAAATTCAAGTGCCATTTCATAATCGCTCTTCGTATTTGCTCTTCCAGAATAGTTATAAGAATAATCTCTCTGACCGGTTCCGGTATTGTTGTAACCATAACCGGCATTTCCGGAATTATATCCGTAACCGCTATAACCATAATATCGACCACCCTGCTGCTGATTTTGGTATCTTTGGTATCCATTTTCAGCGTTACTATATGTGTTATTGCTATCGCTATTATTGTCATGTGTATATGAATAATGGTCTTCTGCATTTGCATCGTTTCCTAATGCATACAAAATCATTCGGCAAATAAATGAAGGGATTATTATCAGAACTGAAAGGACAAGACCAAGAAGAGGATAGATAACCAATACAGAGAACAGTACGATAAAAACGTTCATGCCGTCTTTATTCACAGCAATCCAATGGCCGGTCATAATGATGCACATGACGATAGTGATAATTCGCGCAATATCCGGCGCATGATAGCCGATTACAGTGAGAATCTTTTTTAGGATATTTTTAGCCATCTTCTTTCTCCTTTCTTTCTATTTTCTATTTATATTATACGTCATTTTTGAGATTGCTGCAAATTTTTGCGGGTTAAAAGAAAAAATTACCTAACTCACGATTAAAGTCACGAGAATGCGGAGGCTAATTTTTCAAAATGTCTACACGATGTGTAGACATTTTGAACAGACTAAAACCGTGAACACCCCTCCCGACTACGTTACAAGAAATGGTAGCTTTGTCGGATGAGGTGTTCTGCGCTAAAGTTAAATAAAAAAAACAGGCTCGTTGATTGAGCCTGCCTTTTATTTAATCATCATGATGTTCCATCAAGTCTAGTATCGTTAATCTTGGTAGTATCAATCACTGTGCTATCAAGTCCAAGATTTTTAACAACAGCCGCTACTCCCATAAGTGCAATTCCACAAACTGCTGTTTGTACCGCATCAGCTTTAGAATCCGCATCCGAACGTTTTGCGGCAAGGATAAACTGAATAACAGCCCAGACAAAAATTGCAGCGCCTACAAATTTAAACATGGAACACATTAAGCTAATTAAGTTTGACATAACAGTCTTTGCTGTCACTGCTGCAAATGCCGGCACAATAAACATCATGCTTCCCAGCACCATTATCGCCAGGCACCATGCCACCTTCTTATAGTCAATCTTTCTTTTTGCTTTATTTTGCATTGGCCTTTCCTCCTGTTAGATTTTTTTGCGCTTTCTTTTGCGCATCTATATATTTATTTTGCAAAATCCAGGTGCTTTTAAAAATCGGGCCGGAGGATTACCAATTGAGGCAAAGCCCTGTTTTTTATCCCGCTTTTTTGCATCTCTTTTGCATCCATATACAATATGAAAAATAAAAAAATTTTTGTAACACTTTTTTGACCAACTTTTGAAAAAAAATTTTTTCTTATTTTTCTAGCTGAATCTGAGCGAATGTTTCTCCAATTGGCTCACGGATAACCAAATCTGCATGCATATCACGCGGTGACGGGGTTTTGTTAATCACCACCAGATGATTACCGTAAAAATAGTCAATCAAACTGGCGGCAGGCCAAACAGAAAGTGATGTTCCTCCAATGATTAGCACTTGCGCTTCACGGAGTGCCCTTGCGGCCTTAGCCATAATACCGTCATTGAGATTCTCTCCATATAGTACTACATCAGGCTTGACGATTCCGCCGCATTCACAATGCGGAACTCCATCAGAATCCTTAATGTAATCAAGGCCGTATGCCTTTCCGCATTTCGTACAATGGTTGCGGTATACACTTCCATGCAGCTCCAGTACATTTTTACTTCCGGCCATCTGATGCAGATTGTCAATGTTCTGCGTAATAATAGCCTTAACTTTTCCAGCTTCTTCCAACTCAGCCAATTTTAAATGTGCAGCATTTGGCTTTGCTGCATCGCATAACATTTTATCACGGTAAAATTTAAAAAATTCTTCCGGGAATTTTTTAAAAAACTGCTTGCTTAAGATTGTCTCTGGCGGATACTCGTATTCCATATTATACAGCCCGTTCTGGCTCCTGAAATCCGGGATGCCGCTTTCTGTTGAGACCCCTGCGCCTCCAAAAAATACAATGTTATCGTGGTTATCGATTAGTTCCTGCAACTTCTCTATTTCTTTCGTCATTTCTTTTCCTCCTCCTTTTTTATATTTACAATATGCAGAATTTCTTTCCTGAAATACGCACAATTTTCTCTGTATGCAAAATAAGAGGCAGCCGCTATTCTTCGGCTGCCTCTTCACTCTTTTCTTTTTTCTGTTCTTCCTTCTTGCTTAAAAGACTGTATATATTTTTATTTCTATCCAGTGCTATCAGGATAAATGCTGTATCTGTGTCGTTTTTGTGCATCTTTGCCATTTTTCTATTGAGTGTAAATTCCTGATAATACACATTTTCCTGTTCATCCTGAATCTTTACAGTTAGTTTGCCAAAATTTGTTCCATAGCCCGGCATCACATGATGCACTTTAACATCTCTTATCGTGTACTTTCTTTCTTTGACTATCTTGTCAAGCTTTTTATCCACAACAGCAAAGCGGTATGTATTTACAATAACAATCATGGCAAACACAGCAAGAGTGATAAAGAAATAAATGGTTATTTCTGATTTCGATTTTACATGGATATAAATATATACGATGATAAATGCAATCCCAATTATTGACCATAGAACAGATGCCAAAAGCTCTCTGCTTATTTTTTTATGCATTATATCTTCTATATATTCATGCTCTTCGTCCTCTGGGGGATGAAGACCAGCCATTTTGCTGATTGGCAGTTCACCCCTGCCGGTCATTCTGTTAAAAAAATTATCTTTCTGCAATTTTTCTGATTTCCTCCCCTGTGAGTGTTTCCTTTTTCATAAGTTCTTCTGCAATATCCCGCAGCCTGTCAATGTTTTCTTTCATTAGTATCAGAGACTGCTCCTGAAGTGCCTTTGCGAGTTTGACCGCCTCTTTTGTAATGACTTCCGGCTTTACATCGAGATTATCCAGGTTCAGCAGTCCGAACTCATCATTCATGCCATATTCTACAATCATTTTCTTGATGATGTCTGTAGCCTTTTCAATATCATTTGATGCCCCGGTTGTAACTCCTTCCTCTTCGCCGTTGCTCTCTGCCAGCAGTGCTTCAGCATTTCTTCCTGCATACAGCATGATTACCTGCTCTTTTAATTCTTTAACTGTGAATAATCCAAGTTTCTTTGGAGTGATAAAGGTTGCGCCTCCAGCACCAGATGTTGACGGGATAATGGATGCCTTTGTCAGGTCCTGACCAAGCAGGAGCCCTGCCAGCGCATGTCCTGCTTCGTGCCATGCTACGACTTCAACATTATTTCTTTCACCGTTCCTTCTTAAATGCCCTTCCATTAACTGTTTCATCCATGCTTCATCAAGGATTTTTCTGTCGATGATTCCGTTATTATCTCTTGCTGCAATAATAGCCGCTTCGTTTAATACAGTCTTGATTGTCGCCGGGCTGCTTCCCATGGTCTCTTTTGCAAATGTATCAAAATCAACGTCCTCGGCAAATTTCTTGTTATTCGTATAAAGGTCAATAATAACCCTTCTTTCTTTTGCGCTTTCCGGAAGGCAGACTGCAAAATGGTTATCAAATCTTCCTGGCCTTGTCAGCGCCGGGTCCAGGTCTTCCAGTCTGTTTGTTGCCGCAATCACCACAACACCATTGCTTCCATCAAATCCGTCCATCTCTGAAAGCAGCGTGTTCAGCGTCTGTCTGTCATAATTATTCTGTTTGGAGTGCCTGCGGCCGCCCATGGAGTCAATCTCATCAATAAAGATGATGCATGGTGCATTGTTCTTTGCATCGTCAAAAAGTTTCCTCATTTTGCTCGCTCCAACACCGACATACTTCTCATCAAAGTCTGAACCAGACGTTGCAATAAACTTTACTCCGGCTTCTCCTGCTACAGCCTTTGCCAGAAGTGTTTTTCCTGTTCCTGGAGGGCCGTAAAGCAGCACGCCTTTTGGTATATCTGCGCCTGCTTCTTTATATTTATCCGGATTTTTCAGGAAGTCAACGACCGTCATGAGGTCTTCTTTTACCTCATCCAGGCCGGCAACGTCTTTGAATTTAACATTGCTTTTTTGTTCTTTCTTTCTGGTTGATTTTATGGAACCAATACCCATTATCTTTGTCATTACATAGAATGAAGCGGCATACATAAGTAACTGAACTGCCATCATAATCGGCGTTTCATACTTCTTGAGCATTCCTGATTCTTTAACTTCTACGCCCTGCTCCAGCATATCTACTTTAAAATCATCGTATTTTGGATTTGACGTTGTATATTCTTTATCTTTTTTGTCATAGGCAGTGATGGCCTCGTCATCTTCATTCCACTTGATTTCCTTAATCTGCCCCGCATCCACCATATCCAGGAATTTTTCATATTTTATTTCTTTTGGCTTTCCTTGCCTTCCAGGACCCGAACCGACATAAAGCCCAGCTCCAGCGGTAACTATCAGAACGGCCAGTATGATATATGAAATAATTTTTACTATCTTATCTTTTCCGGGGCCCTTTCCTACTGTTCCATCGTTCCTGCCGTTATCTCTGTCTGTTACGTTTGACTTCACCGTATCTTTTTTTACGTTGTCTTTTTTTCTCATTTTTCTATTGTTTCCTTTCTGCTATATTTTTTTTCTAACTGTAATATGCAGAATCTTTTGATTTCCGTTCGTTTTTTGCGAACAAAAAACCTGGAGATGATTCTCCAGGTTAGTCTTTGCACATAGCGAGAATTCTTAAAGCTTCAGCAAATATGGCAAAAAAGCTGCCGCGAAGCGGCAGCTTGCAAGAAAATCAAAATACTTTATGCAAATGTATATGTTTTTGCGGTCTTTTCTCTGCATATCCTTTTTTTCTTTTGATTTTCCTCATTATTTTTCTTCCTTTCTTTTGCTTGCAGGTGTGGGAATCCCTCGACTTTAGTTGTGTGGAGGTGTGAAGAACCCATGACTGAAGTCACGGGCTTCCGACAGTCCGTCAGGCTTTTTCAGTCTTGCGACCCGGTTGCACCTTCCATTCTATCTTCTTTCCTGCTTCATCTGTCCGATGCATTGCCTTCCGGCCGTGTCTTACTCAGACTCTCTGTCAGCGTCCTTACGCTGACAGTCCTACTGCGGTGCAGGCTTTAAAAGTGGACTTTCACCACGGATTCCACGCTTCCCCGAGGTACCGCTGCTTCGTTATCTGGTTATTCCCGTTTCCGGAGTGCTTGTTTATATGTGACCGGTTTTACCTGTTGCTGGGTTAACAGTTATTTCTGAAGAATCAGTTTGCAGGTTTGTTGGTTACAGGGAGGCCGATAATCTGTATCCCTTCGTCCTGGAACAGCTTCGCACCAATTTTATATATATTCTGCTGAGCATTGACATCTCGGTCATGCCAGGTTCCACACTTCGGGCATTTCCATTTTCTGACGCCCAAATCCTTAACATCTGTATTTTTATATCCGCAGCAGCCGCATGTCTGTGATGATGGATACCATCGGCTGATTTTTCTGAAATATTTACCAGCACGCTCCATTTTATACTGTACCATTGTTAAGAACTGGGACCAGCCAACAGATGCGATTGACTTTGATAAATGGTGGTTCTTCATCATATTCTTGACTGCAAGGTCTTCGCATATGAACGCAACGCAGTTATCTGTAATTGCTCTTGAAAGCTTGTGGTGGAAGTCCCTTCTCTGGTCCGCAATCTTACGCTGCTCCTTTGCAACCTTCAGACGCGCCTTCTCCCAGTTCCTGGAACCAGTATGTGTTTTCTTGTCGTACTGCTTTCTGGAAAGACTCTGCTGGAATCTCCGCAGTCTTTTTGCATGGATTTTAATCCACCTCGGGTTTGGTATGGTGACTGATTCTTCCAGGTTCCCAAAAACGCCAAAGTCTTTCAGGCCAAGGTCAACAGAGACTATCTCGCTGGAGTTGATAAATGTTGGAAATACAGGCTTATCAATCACACTTTCCATCCTGAGTGAAATACGGTATGAACCGTCTGATTCCTTACTTACCGTTGCAGCTTTGATTGATACTCCATGCGGCTGGATATCTGCCAACGTTTTTCCTTTTGGAAGTATAAATCTCACATTTCCGATTTTTGGAAGTTTAACATGGGGGATGCCGCCAATCATTTTCAGCTCGATGTTATTGTTTGTGAAATTTGTTGTAAAACTGCTTCCGTTTGGTTTTGTTCTGGAAGCATATTTCGGGAATCCAGATAATCCCTTAAAAAATCTGTTGTATGCGTCATCTACATTCCGGCAGGCATTTTCATAGACAAACTTATCTGTGTTCTTAAGATATTCCTTCCCCTCCTTTAATGCCGGAAGGTATTCTTTTTTATACTGTGAGACCGTTAAAGTCTTTTTGGTCTCCTTATAGTATTCCTCACGTTTAGAAAGGTAGTCATTATGTACTACACGGGCATTCCCAATCTGCTGGTTAATCGCAGTCTGTTTGTCTCCTGGAATCAGCTCTAAAAGGATGCCATAATTATGTATGCATTTTCCGTAAGGCTCTAATGCTTTATTCTTCTGCTTAATGATATTGAATCCGCCTTTGCCTCCGTGAAACTCAAAAGTACCGTCAGCCTGTTGTTCTGCTGTGACAGTGTACTTTATCGGTTTTTCTTCGGCAGGCTTTACCTTCTTAACGGTCTTCTCTTTCTCGGCGGCTTTCGTCTTCTTGGCAGTCTGTAATTTACTGGCTTTCTTTCTGTTTGAGTTTGCCATATCGTACCTCCTTTCTGTAAATTTCTTATACATTTAATATGCCGAAAAAATTAGAAATGGGACGATTTTTTGCGAAAAAATTTGATGGAAATAAAAAATCTCTACGCCGAAACGTAGAGAAATAAAACGTCGTAAACGATATTTTTATGTACTCAAAAAAAACGAGCCGCCTAACTCATCGACGGACGGGAAACCGCGGTTAAGCTTGCTTGCCCGTCGGTCTGAAGGTAATTGAACGCATACGAGGGAATAGAAACCCCGTCCGCGTCTGGTGCAAGCGAGCGTAAGCTCGCTGCATCACGACTGAAGTCACGAGAATGCGACGGCTAAATTTTTTTCAATAAAAATTTTCATTCTTAATATGCCAATTCTCCATTTTTACAAAAAAAAATACAGCCAAAATTTCTGGCTGTATCAAAAAACTTAAACCTGCTGGCAGATTTCTCCATATCCATAGCATCCGCCCCCCTCTGCGTCCACAGTCCAATGTGGCATATTGTTGTCATCTACCCAAAAATATGCATCATGTGCCGCAGTTATGATTCTGGCAGCATTCGGATTGAATTCGCCATCCACAAAAAATTTGTCTCCTTTTCTTATTTTCTGAATAGCCTCTTCCGGCATTAGAATGTATTTTACCATTTCTTTTTTCTCCTTTCTTTTTTTATATAAATAATATCATATATCTATAATAATATGAAGGATTTCTATTTTTACAAAAAAAACAAGCGCCACCGAAGGCAGCGCCCATTAAATCTCAATCCCACAACGCGAAGAAATATTTCTTCATTAAGTCAAACACCTCATCCTTACACTTTTCTCTATACTCCACCAGCCTCTTTTCCTCTTCCATATGCAGTCTGCTGATTTCTTCGTACTCCGGCAGTTCACTCATAAAATGCACTCTCCTGGAGCCTGTCTTTTTTGCTTTTTCTTTTTCTTCTTCTGTTTCCAGGCCTTCCCCGAAGAAACCGTATTTATCAAAGAATTCATCAGAGGCTTTTGAATATTCTTTTTCGTATTTATTTTTCTCACTGCATGTCTCTTCGTCAAGTTCCCGCCAGAGAAAAATCATCCGGTCAAGAATTTTGTCCCATTCTTTGTGGCAAGCATCGTTCTGCATTATGCCATGCTCATCAGTATAGTTTTGGCCGAGCATCGCCGGGCTTCCCATCCGGTTATCTTTCAGATGCTGCAGCATCGCCGGCATCAGTTCTTCAAGATATCCGTACATGTTCCAGACATCGTAGTCTGCAAAACCTCTTTTTGCTCTTTGCTTTGACCATTTGATGCATTTGAAAAAATGTTTGACTTTTGCTAGAAACATGGATTTCTTGCCCAGGCCACACATTGCGAAGCCATGTCCATTCCAGATATTCAGCAGAGAGTCATCTTCGTACATCTTCTTATTGCGGCTCTGCTTGCGCGAAGGCCGTTTCCGGATGGAGGATTTTGTTTTTAGACTTCTTTTTGGTTTGGTTTTTGTTTTTGTTTTGAGCTTCTTTTTAAGCATTTTGAATCATCTCCTTTTCAGGGTGTATGTATCCTTCGTGTTGCCGTGTATGTCGCATATATTCAGCTTAGCAAAAGAATTTCTTTTCAGCAAAGCTGTGACATCGCTGGACAGAAAACATACTGTTTCGGTGTGTGTGTTACCGTTCTGACGGTATTGAAGTCCAAGATATTTGTTTTCGGCATGCTTAGCAATCCAGTCTGCATCCAGAACAATAGTCTCACACGTGTGGTCTGAGAGAATCTCCTGGCTTGCTGCATTTTTGTCGTCTGACAGAAACCAATCCAGATTCTGTGCATTATTTCGTATATCTTTCTCGTCTTCTGCTACTGCGTGGCAGATTACGAAAAAAGTTGAGTTATCCAAGACTAGTATTTTTTCAGGCATTTTTTGTCTCCTTTGTTTTTTCTATACATAATATGCGGGATTTTTTGGAGAGAAGAAAAATTTGTGAAAAAAGAGCCTGCAGAATTTCTGCAGGCAAAATTGCTTCACGGAGTTATCTTCCGTACTGGAAATCTCCGTTAGAATCCACGAACTCATCCCACCAGTCCTCGCCATCAAAGACCTCATATCCGGTAGCGTGACAAAGTTCAGAGTTTCCGTCCACATCAAAACGCTTATCAAACGGCATTTCCTCAAGGCGGCGGCGTTCTTTCCAAAATTCATGTTCGTTCATATCTTTTTTTCCTTTCTTGAATGGTATTGCTAGATACATCTAATATGCGTAAAATTTTCTCTACTGAAAATTCAGAAAGTTTTAGGATTTAAAGCGGGAATCCTCGGTTATTCTATATCCGAGATGAAAGCGCATAAAAAATAAAAATATCGTATACGACTTTTTTATCTCCGCATCTCATGCGGAGATTTTTTTCGCAAAATTTTACATTTTATCACAAATTTGGCATATTAAATATAAATAAGAAATTCAAGGAAGGAGGAATCTATATGCTGCTATCACAAAAAACAACTATCAAATTAAATAACGCAGAATCTAATATCATTGGGCATATGTGCTATGCAGCATATAAACTTTGGAATGTCTGTAACTATGAGCGACAGAATTACAAAGGCTTATCACTGCCAGTAGAATATCCAAACTGGTACTATCAGAAGGCTGCGCACAAGGATGGTTTGTGGTTTAAACAGC
>NZ_JBDGAB010000021.1:0-58752 GCF_040910705.1 Blautia sp. RTP21359st1_E11_RTP21359_211015 | reverse complement strand
GGAAGCTCCAATTTAGCGCTTCCAGCTCAATCATTATCATAGAAGATTATTATTTACAGACTTTTCTTCATAGTCTCGAACAATTTTTTACATAGGCATTCCCCCCCCCTTAATGTTAACCGAGGGCTGACTAACCAGTGTAAAGCAAGATTCTTCGAGGCATTCCCCCCCCCTTAATGTTAACCCCACGTTAAATCTTCATTCAACCTTCGCAAAGTCCATTGTATTCCAATTTTTCCATCCCGATAATATACGCAGATAAAGCAGTTTCAGGAGTTGATGAGATCTGAATCTGAAGAAGCTGGCTGGCAGATCAGAGTTCGTGTAAGGGAAGAGAGATGGATAGCAGTATGGACAAAGTTCTGACGGTGATCGTACCTGTCTACAATATGGAAAAATATATCCGGCAGTGTCTGGAATCTCTGGTGATCGGGGAGGCGCTGGACCGGATCGAGGTGCTGGTGGTGTTGGATGGCTCCAAGGATGGTTCTGCGGAGATCGCGTATGAGTTTGTGGAGCAGTATCCGGATACCTTCCGGATCATTTATAAGGCGAATGGTGGTCATGGTTCAGCAATCAACACAGGTCTTATGATGGCGTCCGGTGAGTATGTGAAGATCCTGGACAGTGATGACTGGGTAGAAAGGGATGCTTTCTGCAGGCTGGTGGACTGCCTTGAAACGGAAGGGACGGAGCCTGCCAGACAGGCGGGGCGGAAGATCGATGAAAACTGCTACTACGTTGATGTAGAATTTGTCATGTATCCCATCACTGAGGTAGAGCCGAGTCTGTCAGGCACCGGAGACATAAAACAGGGGATCCGGAAATCCCGGATCGTATTGTACAGCTTTTACAGCGATTTCAGCACTTTAACAAGCCGTGAATTATCCTCCGGCATCATGATACAGAATCGTACAAATTCCCCGTCCAGGCACTGGAAGGAAGAACAGTCACGGATCATCATGCCTTGTCTGATGCAGGCTTCAAATACGTCATAGGAGGTCAGTCCGTTTTTCATGATCCGGAGCAGGATAAAGTTTGCATAGGCGGGATAGATTTTGTAGGTGTTTGTATCCCTCAGTTCCCGGATCATCCGGTCGCGTTCGGAAAGGATCAGATTTCTGGTTTCTTTAATATAATCTTCATCCTGTAGCATGATCTCTCCTGCAAAGGCACCAAGGCTGTTAAGTGACCATGGTGTCTGTTTTTCGCGCATTTTTGCAAGAAATTCCATATTTCCGGTGATGCCGTAGCCCAGGCGCATTCCGGGAGCAGCGAAGAATTTGGATACGCCGCGGAGTACCATGAGATTGGTGAATTCCCGTGTCAGCGGAACTGCGGTGATGGCGTTGATATCCGGGGCAAATTCCACATAGGTTTCGTCGATCATCACGAAGATATTTTTTTCTGCACAGAAACCGATAAGTCTGCGAAGCTCTTCCTGGGTGATGGCAGAGGAGGTCGGATTGTTGGGATTGCAGAGGATGAGAAAATCATAGCCCTGCTCCAGCTTTCGGCAGAGATCCGGAATGTCCGGCTCGAAATCATTGCTTTCCTGAAGGTGGTAGTATTCCTGGGTACTTCCGGAGAAGGAGAGCTCTCTGGAGTATTCAGAATAGGTAGGCCCAAGGATCAGAGTGTGCTTCGGGGCACGCTCCTGGATCAGAAGGGAGATCAATTCGCTGGAGCCGTTTCCCGGAAGGATGAAATCAGCGGGAATATTGCAGTAGCTGGAAATCGTATTCCGAAGGGATGTGTATTCTCTGTCCGGGTAGGAGGAAAGGATATCCACGTGTTCTGCAATGGCTCTGCCGGCTTTTGGGGAAAGTCCCAGAGGATTGACATTTGCACCGAATTTGACGATGTTTTCTTTTTTCAGATTGTAGTAGCTGCAGATCTTTTCTATATCACTTCCGTGAAAAACGGGTTTGGTATCCATTTTTGTCACCTCACATTTTTGTTTTTTTCGTAAAAAATTTATATCCAGTATACACCAGAATCCGGGACAAAAAAAGACGGGATAAAAAGTTTCTGTATTTTTCTATATTTTTTGAACAGGATATTATTGAAAATTGCTTTCTGGAAATGTATGGGAATATTTGATACAATGAGCAGGTAGCGAATGCGGATTGTGAATATCCATGCTGTTTGTCAATGCGGATCGTGAATATCTACATTTTTTCCGGGGAGGGTAAGTTCTCAGTGAGAAACAGCAGGAAAGGAAACAGAAAATATGAATACAGAAAAGAAAAAGATCGCAGTGATCGGAATTGGTGGTGTTGGTGGTTACATAGCCGGGCTGCTGGCGAAGGCGTATCCGCATGTGACGATGGTTGCACGTGGCGCCAGGGCAGAGAGCATCCGGAAAAAAGGCCTGGTGCTTCACAGTGATTATAAGGGTGAGATCGTGGCAAAGCCAGAGCGGGTAGTTCCAATTCAGGATATGGGACAGCAGGATTATATTTTTATCTGTGTAAAAAATTATTCTCTGGCTGAGGTGTGCGAAAGTATCCGGGACATGGTCACGGATGACACCGTGATCATTCCTGTGATGAATGGTGTGGACCCGGGAGAAAACATCCGCCGTCTGGTTGGTAAGGGAACGGTTGTGGATTCGCTGATCTATACGGTGGCTTTTGCCAATGAGGATTTTTCCATTTCCCAGCAGGATACGTTTACGTGGCTTTGTATTGGAATCAAAGATGCGGATGAACGGCAGCAGAAGAAAGTTGCAGAAGTGGCAGGGATCCTGAAAGGTGCGGATATTGACTATAAGGATCAGGGGGATATTGAGGTGGAGATCTGGAGAAAGTATATCCTCAACTGTGCCTTTAATGTGATGACTGCTTTTTATGATAATACCATCGGGGAGCTCCGCAGAGATCCGGTGAAAGCGCAGCAGTATGAAAAGCTTGTATGGGAAGCTGCCAGTGTAGGTCAGGCCAAGGGGGTTGCGCTGACGGATGAGCACATCAATGAGGTGATCCATAAATTCTGCCATGTACATGCAGATAATGCAACCAGCTCCCTGCAGAGAGATTTTCGCATCCGGAGAAAACAGACGGAGCTGGAAACCTTCAGCGGCTATATTGTGAAAGAAGCGAAGAAACTTGGTGTTTCCATTCCGCTTTCCGAAAAAATATATCAGGGACTTATGGAAATGGCAGAAAAATTCTGATCGAAAAGGTGAGTTTTTCTGGTGGAATCCTGTATGCTCTGGTACAATGGGGATATAAAAAATCCTGTATCGCAGGCTGAAAGGTTATCTGTGATATCGGAAGGGAGGAAAAGAGATGAAGAAAGTATTTTTGGCTGTTATTGCAGTGATCGTGGTCCTTGCCGGAGGACTTATGCTCAGTTACAACGGGCTTGCTGGAAGTAAAGAAGCTGTGGAAACTGCAGAGGCTGATGTGGATACCATGCTGCAGAGACGTGCAGATCTGATCCCGAATCTTGTCAGCACGGTAAAAAGTTACACGAAGCATGAGACGGGGGTTGTTGACAGGGTTCTGGAGGCGCGGGACCAGCTGATGAATGCAGATACCGTGGAAGAGAAATCTGAGGCAGATCAGCAGATGGACAGTGCACTTTCCGGTCTGAAGGTTGTGGTGGAAAATTATCCGGAACTGAAAAGTGATACTACTTATGTGGGCCTGATGGATGAACTGTCCGGAAGTGAAAACCGGATCTCTGTAGCGAGAAAAGATTATAATGAGGCTGTGAAAGCTTATAACACAAGGCTTGTGAAATTCCCCGGGAATGTATTTGGTTCCATGTTTGGCTTTGAGAAGGCGTCATATTTTGAGGCCGATGATTCAGCAGCAGATACGCCGGATGTAGGGGATATGCTGGCAGAGTGATAAGATCAGACCATTGTTCTGATGAAATGAAAGAACGGATAGAGGGAGAATATCCTATGAAAAAATGGATCGGACGGATGGCTGTGCTGCTGGCTTTTGTATTGACGCTGTCCGGAAGTACGCTGGCAGCTTTCGGGAAGATCCCGTCTGCCACAAAAGAATTCTATGTTAATGATTATGCAGGGGTTTTCAGCGATACCTGGAAGGAAGAGCTTTGCAAGGCTGGTGAGCAGCTGTATGAGGATACCACAGCGCAGCTGGTTGTCCTTACCGTGGATACCACCGATGGGGAAGACATCAGTGATTATGCAGTGGAAACCGGCCGCAAATGGGGAATTGGTTCAAAGAAGAAAAATAATGGTGTCCTGATCGTCCTTTCGGTTTCGGACCGTAAAGTCTGGGTATCTGTCGGCTACGGTCTTGAGGGAAAGCTGCCTGATTCAAAGACCGGACGACTTCTGGATGAATATGCAGTTCCTTCCTATAAAGACAATCAGTTTGAAAAAGGTACCGTGGAGCTTTATTATGCACTGCTAAATGAGATCCGTGAGGAATACGGCCTGGAGAAAATAACAGCTCCCAGGTATGAGAAGGTGCAGCAGGATGTGGACGACGATGAGGATGAGGGAACTGTCTGGGAGATCGCGCTGGGGCTTGTGATGATTGTTTTGCTCATGGTGGGCGCATATCTGCTGTGCGTGATGCTGCCTGTATTTCTTATCGTAACTATGGTTCTGGTTCTGAAGGGCCTGATAATGAAATTGTCGGGAAAGGATACCGCAGACTACTGGAAAAAGAATTTCAGCCGTATGAGTGTACTGCACCGGCTCTTTAATTCCCTGTTTCCGCTGAGCTGGATCCTGGGAAGAGGGGGAAAAAGCAGCGGCGGAAGTTCCGGTAATGACGATGACAGAGATGATGATTATGACAGCTACGACAGCGGAAGCTCCGGAGACGGAGGAAGCTTCGGCGGTGGCGGTGCAGGCAGGGATTTCTAGTGGTGTCGGCAGGAATCGCCGGTTCTCTTGTACAGCACAGGCGGAGCTTTCTAATGCTCTTGACAAAATTTCTCAACTTTGCTACAATGACGAAAATCAATTCCGTGAGGGAGTAATTCGCGTGTAGACGTGGTTTGTCAACATACTGGTGCATGCACCTGGCAAATCTTAAAGAATGAGACTCATGTATATTTTATTTCTGTTACAGAAATAGAGTATACGTGGGTCTTTTTTTATGGCTCCGGAGCGGATGAATATGCAAAGGAGAAGAAAAATGCTGTTATTTATGAAAGTGCTTTTTACCCAGTTTATTGCGGAAATGGGTGACAAAACACAGCTGATGCTGGTGGCAATGACTTCCAGGTTCAAGCTGAAGGATATTTTGCTTGGAACCGGTGTTGCTGTCCTGGTGCTCAACGGACTGGCAGTGCTTGCAGGAGGTATTATCAGTACCGTGGTCCCTACCTGGCTGATCCGTCTGATCGCAGGTGCAGCGTTCCTGTTTTTTGCGGTGACAACGCTGAAGGGTGACGATGATGAGGAGGAGAATGTTAAGGATCGCAAGATCAAATTTGCACCGCTGTCTGTATTCTGTACATTTTTTGTTGCGGAGCTGGGGGATAAGACACAGCTTACCGCAATTACATTTGGTGCCAATGAGGGACTGAGTTCAGCGGTTGTGGTATGGCTTGCCTGTTCACTGGGACTTTTTGCAGCGGATGTGATCGGACTTCTGATCGGATATCTTCTGAAAAGCAAGGCACCGGAGGGAATCCTCAATACAGTTGCATTTGTTATTTTTTCCATCTTTGGAATCCTGACGCTGAGACAGGGATTTGGCCTTCTGCTCGGGGCGGGCTCTTCTATGATCCTTCCGCTTACCGTAGCGGTTACGGTTGTGTTTGTGATCGTCTGTCTTGTGCTTTATAAGCAGGCGAAAAAGAATTAAATTATTATAAGGAGCTTTGCACAGAATAGGGCTCATACCTGAAAAAGCCTCCGCATACACTGTAAAAAAGCGTCTTCGGGGGCTTGGCAGTGAAGGATTATATTGAAGAACGTGCAGTTGAGATCGCAGGATATATTGTTGAAACAAAGGCTACGGTGCGGCAGGCAGCTAAGAAATTCGGGATCAGTAAGAGTACGGTACATATGGTGGTAACAATATAGAACGGTTTGTTTGGGTAATAGAATAAAAAAAACCAAGGAGGAACGAACCATGAAAGAATTGAAACAAAGAATTACGGAGAATGGCATTGATTATGTACTTGTCGGGGATTATTATATCCCGGACTTGAAGCTGCCGGAGGAAAACCGACCTATCGGTAAGTACGGACAGATGCATAGAGAGTATCTGAAAGAGCAGTGCTACGGTAGATATTCCAGTTTACTGCTGACCGGAAAACTTTGGAGCTATCTGGAGGATTTGGACGAACAAGCGGAGGAACGGTTTACGTGCATTGTTGATCAGATGAAAGCGGCTGAGGGAGTGACGGAGGAATTGAAGCGGAAAGATGCTATGCTTTGGGTACAACGGTGTAATAATATTAGAAACAGAGCAGAAGAAATTGTACTGAACGAAATGGTTTATATTTAGTATGGAGCAGTCAGCCGAAAGGCTGGCTGTTTTTCTTTTCCTAGCGACAGAAATTATTGACAATACTATAAGACTGTGGTAGTCTAAAAACAAGAACAGACTACTACAGTCTTATAAGGAGGCGAAACAAGTGAAAGAGGAAAATATTAAACTTTTTGATTCGGAATTAAAGGTAATGGATGTTCTGTGGAAGGATGGTGACGTGCCAGCGAAATATGTTGCAGATACTTTAAACAGAGAAGTCGGCTGGAATAAAAACACAACGTATGCATTGATTAAGCGGTGTATCAATAAAGGCGCGATTGAACGAACGGAACCGGGATTTATGTGCCATGCGCTTATAGCAAAAGAACAGGTACAGGATCTGGAAACAGATGAACTTATTGATAAGATATATGATGGATCTGTTGACAAGTTGTTTGCGGCACTTCTTGGCAGAAAAAAACTTTCTATGGAGCAGATTAAGAACCTGAAGCAGATCGTCAGTGAATTGGAATGAGGTGATGCATATGAGCCTGCTGCAAATGAGTTTTTTGGGAACGGTTATTATTTTACTTATTGTGGTATTAAGGGCTGTGCTTATCAACAGATTGCCGAAGAAAACATTTTTGATTTTATGGTGGATTGCATTGATCCGGTTATTAGTTCCATTTTCCATAAAATCAGTCACAAGTATTTATTCTCTATTTCAGAGCATTTATTCTGATATAAACCCAGTGAGAACGGCGCAAACGACAACATTTTTACCCATTAATGGGAATATGCCTGAGATAGCAAATGGATTATCGGAGGCTATGGTACAGAGAACAGAATCCATTTCGATTTTGAGTGTAATATGGCTGGCAGGTCTGTTACTTTGTTTTGGATTTTTTGCGGTTTCCTATATAAAATGCTATCGGGAATTTCGATTTTCGCTGCCTGTTGAAAATGATATTTTGGAAGCATGGAAGGAAAAACATCCACTAAAAAGGAGTCTATCCATCCGGCAGACAGAAACCATAGCTGCACCACTTTCTTATGGTGTGATTCGCCCAGTTATTTTAATGCCGAAAAATACAGAATGGAAAAATATTTATCAGCTTCGTTATGTGTTGGAACATGAATATGTGCATATCAGACGGCTTGATATGCTTACAAAGCTGATAATGATTGCTGCAGTATGCATTCATTGGTTTAATCCGCTTGTGTGGGTAATGTATATTCTTTTTAACAGAGATTTGGAATTATCCTGTGACGAAACCGTAGTCCGCAGATTTGGAATGGATATAAAGTCGGTATATGCAACTGCTTTAATATCTATGGAAGAAAAAAAGAGCGGACTGACACCATTATGTAACAGTTTCAGTAAAAATGCGATTGAAGAAAGGATAAGAGCAATTATGAAGATAAAGAAGACATCTAAGTTTGCAGTAATGATAAGTGCAGTATTGGTAATTGGCGTGACAGGTGGATTTGCAACTTCCGCATCATCCTTGGAGAAAAATACAGAGACAGCGCAGGAAAACGGTGAAACAACAGTTGCTTTAAACGAAGTGAATATCCGGGAAGATGAACCACTTTCAAGTTCGGATGTGGAATGGTGGACAGCAGAAGAGTATGCGAAATGGATGGACGAGGAAAAAGAAGTTCTGAAGTCCATGATTGGTGAAAAAGCTTATACAGGCGGTGACGGCTGGTTCGTATGGACACAGGAAAAGGTAGATGAGACGATAGCACTTTATGAGGATAACCTTCAAAAAATAAAAGATGGGATGAAGTTGTCAAAATCAGCTGACGATGTGGTGGGAGTCACAATGGCATATTCACCGGAAAATATAGAATATGTGAAGCAGGAAGCGGAAACGGTTACCGAAAATAAAGGCAGTAATGAAAATGTATTCAGCGAAGAACAGCTTTCTGAATATGCAAAAGCGGGAATAACTTACCAGAAAGAAACAGGATTTCTGATGTATGATGGAAAGACCATTGGATATTTCCGGGATGAGTTTAAGCCGGGTACTTATACAATAAGTTCCAAACGTGGAGGTACGCTTCGAGTTGAAGTGCAAAGGGAAAACTATGGCACCATCACAGACGTAAAGGCAGAACCGTTATCAGATGATTTTTGGTCAGAACCGGCGGCATTGGTTGAAAGTTCCGGCGGAGAAGCTGTAACTGCAGATGAAATGAAAGGATCTGTTTTTGAAGAAGGAGGAAGTGAGAACATAGCGGCTGATGACATGGGCGAATATTGCAGTGAAGAGGGAAAAGGTCTTAATATTGCTGTTCCACAGGAGTATGCTGATTATGGAGTATCCTGTGATGCTCAAGGAAACTGGGTTTATAATGGTAAGATTATAGCAGATTTATATGATGAGGGAAGGGGAATCTTTTCTAACAGCAACGGCACTATGTACATTGAAGTAACGAGAGACAAAAGTGGAAAGATTAGCAGCTTTCAAAAAGTAAGCAAAAATAGAATGCAGGAATTATTTACTGAATTTAATCCGGAAACGGAAACATTTGCGGAATATAATTCAGAGGCGAAGCATTAAGTTAGTGCTAAATGAAACGAGGATGATTAAGTGGGAAAAATATTGCTGGTATCATTCGAGGGAGATGAGGAAGAGTTGGTAAATTCTGTTATTTCCGTGTTAGATTCCGGCAGAGAAAAATTCCTTTTTCAGGAAATACAACTTCAATCGAAAATAAGGCATAAGGGTATAGCGATTGATTTGAAACGGAGGGAAGTTGTTCGTGATAATAGAAAAATAGAATTAACTTACACTGAGTTTGAAATCCTGCAGTTATTAGCACAAAATCCAGGAAGGGTATTTAGTAAGGAGCAGATTTATGATGTAGTCTGGAAAGAAGCCTATTCTGGCGATTACAATATTGTCATGAGTCATATCAGCCATATTCGTGAGAAGATAGAAGATGATCCGGGCAACCCGGTATATATTCAAACCGTCTGGGGTGTAGGATACAAGTTTAATGAGAGGGCAGGCAGCGAGTAAATTCGCTGCCTTTCCTTTACAGGGATGGATTCAGATTTCGCTGAGTTTCAAGATAATATTGCTCTGCTGATACAGCCAGTCCGTGAATTCCGTTGGCTTGGTTGTTCCTGCCTTTACAGCTTTCTTACGCCGCAGAGCTTCTTTCTTAAAAAGGTCAAACGCAGTTTTCATTTCTTCCAGACGTTCAATCGGAAAATCAGCAGTTTTTTTGGATTTATTGATTTTATTACGCCAATTCTGGCATTCATTTTTATAAAGCAAATCATAGTTATTTTCTCTGGCTCGTTCATCAAATTCCCTTTTATTTTGAAGTGCCTGTGCTTTACGGCACTTATCACTGCATAGTTCATAACGCTGGTTTTTTGCCAGAAAATATTTTCCACAGACTTTGCACTGACGGAAACAAAGGCCCCAGTCATTCAGCCGATTCAAGTAATAAGTGATAAGCGGATAAAAAGAGCTGTAGGCAGCTACGCATTCTGTTCTGCGCCTATTATCCGGAAACCAAAGTTCAAGTCGAGTGATTTCAGCAGGAGTGTTGCGGAAATAAAGACTGCCAGTATGAAAACGTTCTGGTTTTCCGGTATCAGAATTAAAATTCATGACATTTTCTGTTTGGAATGCCTGAGTCAAAATTTGGATTTTTTCTATAAAACGATCACAGGCAGTATTACGGTCACGATATTCCCTTGTAACAAGATATTCATTCCAAATACGGAATGTAGCATACATTCTCACCGGATCACCGGTGAGATATTTTTTTGCCAGAAAATCACCAGCAGTCTGTTCCAGTGCAGGCTGTTTCCAACGGTTAGTGTGCAATGCATCACGTAGGGGAGCAAGTCCATATATATTCCAGTTCTTTTCTTTATCATATTCAAAATCTATCAGAAAACGTCCTAGAGGACGTGTTATATCATATATGACATCGTTATCTTTATTTCCGTCCAGTCGAAAACGGATTTGCTGTTCTGTTCCGATTAAAATTCGCTCCTTCATTTTGCCCCTGTCCAGTGCCAGAACGAAGAGGATGCGGTCATAGCAAGGCTCTTGCCTTATAAATTGATAAGCCATTTCTATTTACTCCTGCTTTATATGGTAATTTTAAAAACTATAATATTAGTTGCATTTATGGTATCGCGGAAATATTGAAAAGTAAAGATAAGATTGATATGATGCGGATGCGTGGTAATTTTGTACTATGCAGTATGTTTTGACAACTTTATAATCGTCTAACCTGAGATAAACCGCCATGACCTTCGATAAAAGAAGCGAGCGCATCCGAATGGATGACGTGTTGTATGCCTTGACAGCAGTATGACTTAGGAAACAGGAAAGATAAAACGGCAACGAGAAGCTAAAAAAAAGAAATCAAAAATGGAGGAACAACATGAGTGAAAATAAGAGATTAAACAATTATGATGAACTGCCTCTTGTACTGGATGTGGCTGATATTCAGCGGATTATGGGGATTTCCAGAGTAACGGCTTATGAACTGGTTCATACACCCGGTTTTCCGGCATTTCGAAGCGGCAGATTAATTAAGGTTAGTAAAATTGCTTTTTTCGAATGGATGGCAAAGGGGAATGGAAGGGTGCCGGAGAATAGTAACTAAATCTGGAGCAGAGCGGAGAGCGAAGTCTTTTGTGCAGGTTAAGGGCGGCAGCCATTGCCCAGTGAGTTGATGCGTGCGTCTACTCGTACTGGGTATTACCTGACGCAAATTCACGCAGGTTTGCAGCTTCGCTGCCTTATTTAATTTGGAAAAACGTGAAAAAGGAGGGCAAGAAAATTATTGAAAGCAACAAGACACAATGGACGCTCCGGAAAAAATGGCACTTACAATCCAAGGCATAATGATCGCCGTTTCAACTTGGAAAACAGTGAACATATTGATGTTGGAAGAGTCAGAGAAAATATTTACTGGGACTGTTACCGTGGCTATACCACAATGCAGAGCAGAGAAGATGATGATTCTCAGGATATCAGTTTTGAGGAAATTGAATGTACTTTTTATCAGGAACATTATGGAAAGTATATAGAAGCGCAGAATGAAAGAAATGCAAGAACCCGTCATACAGAGCGTAACCGATCTGTGGAAGATTTACTAAAGAACAATAAAACCTGTCCAGAGGAAACTATTTTTCAAATAGGAACAGTAGAAGAATCTGTTTCCTATGAAATATTACTTGCGGTCGTACAGGACTTTACAAAGCAGTTCACAAATCGGTTCGGTTCTCATGTCCATATTCTGGACTGGGCACTGCATTTGGACGAAGGAACGCCGCACATTCATGAACGTCATGTTTTTGATTGTGAGAATAAGTACGGGGAAATCTGTCCCCAGCAGGAAAAAGCACTGGAAGAATTAGGGATTGCACTTCCAAAACCGGATAAACCTAAAGGCCGCAATAATAATCGAAAGCAGACTTTTGATGCTATTTGCCGGACAATGCTTTTTGATATAACTCGAAAATACGGGTTGCATCTGGAAGAAGAACCGTCTTATGGAGGGCGAGATTATCTTGAAAAGCAGGATTATATCCTGTTTAAGCAAAAGGAACAGATGAAAAACCAGACAGAAATACTGGATACACTTACTCTGAAAATTGAAGAAGTAGAAGCTTTGATCGATGAAGTTTCAGATATTGCTTACGACAAAGCTGTGGAGGTTGTGACGGATGAGGTCAGAGTGGAAACCCATAAAGAAGACATTCGTCTGGTAGAACAGTCAAAGGCGTGGGTGCTTTCCCCTGAGCGCAAGGCTTCCCAAAAAGAAAGAACTTATGCTGTAAGTCGATTGGACGGAGTAATTACCAAAATTACAAAAGCTATGCAGACAGCAGTTAAAACAATCCAGACCACGCTGATAAAACCGGAAGTCAAAAAGGTGAATACCGAACAGATTAAGAAAAAAGCCAGAAGTTCCATTCTGGATAGGCTGGCAAAAGCAAAAATTACTGCGGAACAGGAGAACCGAGAGCGATGGGAACACGAAGGAAGAACTAAATTGGGAAGGAACGATATGGAGTTGTGATGTAAAGAAAAGAGGAAAAGGATGAATATATTTGAAGCAGTTAAACAGTCTGTGACTACCCGGCAGGCTGCAGAAAGCTATGGAATACGGGTAAACAAGAATGGAATGGCGGTCTGTCCATTTCACCGTGACAAGAATCCAAGCATGAAAGTGGACAGGCGTTTTCATTGTTTCGGATGTCAGGCAGATGGGGATGTGATTGATTTTACGGCACACTTGTACAATTTAAAACCAAAAGAGGCGGCAGAGAAATTGGCAAGAGATTTTTCTATACATTATGAGAACATGGGGCACAGCCCGCCACAGAGAAAACAAATCAAACGACAGCTAACACAGGAACAGAGGTATCTGCAGGCAGAAAATAGATATTTCCGTGCACTGGCAGATTACCTGCATTTGTTGAAACAGTGGAAAGAAGAGTGTGCTCCGAAACAGGTGGAAGATGTCTGGCATCCGCTGTTTATGGAGGCATTGGAAAAAATATCAGAAACAGAGTACCTGTTGGATACATTATTATCAGGCACATTAGAAGAACGAGTTGCCGTAGTGGTGGCTCATGGGAAGGAGGTGACAGCGATTGAACAGAGAATTTCAGACTTTATCACCACAGACACGACAGGAATTGTGCGAAGTAATGGATATAATGGAAACGGAGTTGACAGTAGAGGAAATCAGAGAACAACTGGAAATGACACAGAAGGGTGCTGTGAAAAACAATCGGCATAACTGTAAGCTAATTTTAGAACATGATCCTCTGTTAAAAGATGTATTCCGGCACAATATTTTGACTGAGCAGACAGACATTGTAAAACCCGTGTGGTGGGAACGGATAAGCCCGGCATTCACAGATATGGATTTGAACTATATTATGCTTTATTTGGAAGAGACTTACGGTTTGACGATGGATAAGATTGTGCAGAAAAGTATTGTCCATCAGGCAGATCGGAACAAATATCACCCTGTCCGGGATTATTTGAACAGTCTGCAATGGGATGGGCAGGAACGTATCCGCTATGTGCTGCATCATTTTCTTGGTGCACCTGTGGATGAGTTGACCTATGAAAGTATGAAAATGTTTTTGCTGGGAGCTATTGCCCGTGCGTTCCGCCCCGGAATTAAGTTTGAATATATGCTCTGTCTGGTCGGGGGTCAGGGCGTGGGAAAATCTACATTTTTTCGTTTCATGGCAGTAAAGGATGACTGGTTCACTGATGACATCGGCAAACTGGATTCGGAAAAAGTTTATTGTCAGCTTCGTGGTCATTGGATGATTGAAATGTCTGAAATGGTCGCAACGGCACGCTCTAAGAGTATTGAGGAAACAAAGAGCTTTCTGAGCAGGCAGAAAGAGACTTATCGGGATTCTTATGCAGTATATGCTCTTGATCGTCCGAGGCAATGTGTATTTGGAGGAACATCCAATATTAAGCGATTCCTGCCGTTTGACCGTACCGGAAATCGAAGATTCGTTCCGGTTCAGACGAACCGGGCAGAGATGGAGGTTCATATCCTCGAAAATGAGAAGGAATCCAGACAGTATATTGATCAGGTGTGGGCGGAAGCAATGATGTTGTACCGTAATGGAAATTTTAAACTGGCGTTTTCAAAGGAAACAGAAACACAGCTTGATAAACTGCGGCAGGAGTTCATGGCGGATGATACGGAAGCCGGAATGATACAGGCATGGCTGGATGAACATGAAGACAGAAAAGTCTGTTCATTGATGCTTTTTAAAGAGGCACTGGACAATCCTTATGTAAAGCCGAAGAAGGCGGAGACAGACCGCATCTGTGAAATCATGAATACAAGCATTGTGGGTTGGAAACAGGGGACGATGACAAGATTCAAGGATTACGGTACACAGCGTTCGTGGGTATGTGTAAACGAAAACTGTAAACGAGACGCAAAAGACTTAAAAAATGAAAATGACTGGCATCCGATTACTGAGAAGGAAGCCCGGCAGGTGGAGTTACCTTTCCAGTAAAATGCCAGTCAGGTTTACGGTAGTTGGCGTGTTGTTTACACTTTTTTCTATGGATATTGCTTTGACTTGTAGAATTTGTAAACAGTAAACAGATATATAAGAGTAATTTGGTATTGAGGAAAGAAAACTGAAAAAACAAAAAGAATTAGATTTTTTGGAGTTTGTTTACAGCGGTGGTTTACAACAGGGATGCCCCTTTGACCGGCATCTATTTAAGTTGAACAGGAATGGCATTTGGCAGGACTATTTCAAAAAACATTTTCATAGTTATGGACAAAGACATACGGGAGGAGGTGGAAATTCCGCTATGAAAAAGAGAAAACTTAATTATCGATTCCATAATCCAAACACTGCGGAAGTAACCGCCGACTATCTGTTAAAGATATTGATTGAAGCAAATGCAAGTAAGGTGGAACAGGCAATACAAGAAGCAGCGAATGAGCTTCCCAATGAACCAAAACATGATGGAGGGTGTCCTGCGTAGCGCGTGGGATGCCTTTTATTTTTTTGCTATTGCTTGTGTTCTGTCTGAAAATCAGTTAAAATTAGTTCTAGAAAGTCATAGATTAGTCATAGAATTTAGTCATAGAAAATTTTGAAAGGCGGAAGAATATGATATATACGGATAGCCAATTAAAAGAAAAGATTGTTCGCATGATAGAATCCTTTGAAAATGAAGTTGTAGAATTTAAAGAAGCACGCACAAATTATTCGTTTAATGACATTGGTAAATATTTTTCTGCACTTAGCAATGAAGCAAATCTTCGGGGATTACAGGAGGCGTGGCTGATTTTCGGAATTTCGGATGATAAACGATATGTAGGAACGGAATTTCGGAAACAGGGAAGTCTGCAAAGTTTGAAAAAGGAAATCGTAAATGGAACCAATGAACGATTGACATTTCTGGAGATATACGAACTGACAATGGAAAAATGTCGAGTGATAGCATTTCAAATTCCTCCAGCTATTAGGGGGATTCCGACAACATGGCAAGGGGCAGCGTATGCCAGAGAGCATGAATCTGTATCGCCGCTTCCGATGAATAAAGTAGATCTACTTAGAAATCAGATAGGAATGGATTGGTCAAAAGAAATTGTAGAAGATGCTACCATAGAAGATTTGGATGAAGAAGCGATTAAAAGAGCAAGAGAACTTTTCTCAAAACGTCAGAGTGATCGAAAAAAAGCACAGGAAGTTTTAAAGAAACTGTCTGATATTGAGGTTTTAAATAAAGCTGGTATTACAATAAAAGGAAAAATAACCAGAACGGCGTTATTGTTATTAGGAAAAAGTGAGGCTAAATATTTCTTTGATGGCTTTATTCCTAGAATTACCTGGACACTTTATAATGCAGATAATTCGGTAAAAGCTTATGAACATTTTGATATACCGATGTTAATGGCAGTGGATAAGGTATATTCCAGGATCAGAAATGTAAAGTATCGCTATATTGCCGGACAGCAGACTTTGTTTCCGGATGAAGTAGATCAATATGAACCAGAGCTGATCAAAGAGATTATTAATAACTGTATTGCTCATCAGGACTATCGCTTGCGTGGAAAAATCAACGTAGAGGAATTTGAGGACAGACTGGTATTTATCAATGAGGGGGCTTTTATACCAGAAACTATTGAACAAGCACTGGAACCGGGATATAAACCACCGTATTATCGAAATGTGTTTTTGTGTAACGCAATGGTAAATCTGTATATGATTGATACAAATTCAATGGGAATACCAATGATGTATCAGATACAGCGTGATAAATGCTTCCCATTGCCGACATATGATTTGAACACAATTAATAGAGTTACAGTGACTGTGTACGGAAAGATATTGGATAAGAATTATACTCAGCTTTTATATTCCAATGAAGATTTAGATATGAGAACTGTATTTTTGTTGGATAAAGTTCAGAAACAGGAAGTAGTTTCTAAAGAAAGCTTTAAGGATTTGAAGAAAAAAGGTCTTGTGGAAGGACGTTATCCTAATGTTTTTGTATCTTTCAAGGTGGCAGATATTGTCGGACAGAAAGCTGCTTATGTTCGAAATAAAGGGTTAGATGATGATATTTGCAAGCAGTTAATTATAAAAGCACTTCAGTCAATGGGAGAAGCCAGCAAAAGAGATTTAATGGAAGTACTGGAAAAAGCATTGCCAGAAGTACTTAGCGATGAACAGAAATCGAAGAAGGTTTCTAATTTGTTACAGGCAATGAAAAAGGATGGAATTGTTGTTACAACAGGAACTAATAGGTATGCAAAGTGGTACTTGATAAAAAAATGATTGATTTACAAAAATGCGAGGGGGATGAAAAATGAAATATATTACACAAGATTGGACATCTACTAAGGATGGATATTTATTTTTTGTTCAAAGACTACAAGAAATGTTGTTTCATTATTCAGATGATATTGTTAAAGCGCCTGTTCATAATACACAAACATTATTAGAAGAATATGTTGATACTGAAAAAGATGTGGTGAAAGGGAGTATTAAGCAATATCAATTAGATATAATTGCAAAAGAGATTAAGTCGAGTTTAATGACAGACGTTATTGTTCGAGAGTTGTATAAATATGAAGTTATTGAAGAGATGGCAAAATTTTTAGATAAAGATCAAAGAACAGCGGTACATTATATATTCAATAAGATACCAAAGAAAAAGTACTATGAAATATGTTGTAAATACTTGAAAGAAAATTTGTCGGAATCAAACCGTAAAACAGAAATTGAAAAAGGACTTCGTGCTTGGCTTGCTTTTTTGCTATGGCATGGATATTCATCGGAATATATATATAGATTCCTGAGAAATATATTTGAGGAAAGTATAAATGATCCAGAAAAAAAAGCACAGATTTTTTTGAATAGGTTTGATTTTGAAATTGGTAAATACAAAGTGTACTTTGTTTTTTATGAAAAATTAAAGCCATATCAAAAGTTGTTAAATGAAAGATTGCATATTTCGTTTGAAGATGATGGTTGCTTTAAACAGATTAAAAGAAAGCAAAAGTCCTTTATAGGGGTTATGGAAACAAAGGCATATGATAATTATTCAGCAATGAAACGAGCGTATTCTGCATTAGAAATTTTTTTGAGATATTTAGAAGTTTTTTTGAATGATAATATCAGTGTAATAGGTAAAAACGGATTGGTAATTCGACAAGATACCCAAGAGGGAATAATTCTTCCCGTAAAAGCGTTTGGGTATAAAAGTATCAAGCCTGAGCCACGAGAAAATTTTAAAACTGAAATAGATACAATTGTTTTGGGATGCCAAGAAAAAGGAAAGGAAACTTATTCTCAGCTTAATAAGATTGTTGATTTGCATAATGCGGCATTAAATCAACAAGACTTAAATGATGCATTTCTTAATTTGTGGTCAGCGTTGGAGGTTGCAAGTGTTACAGATAGTTCAAAATCCAAAATTGAAAGCGTTACTGATAATATAGTTTCCATTCTACAAAATGACTATTTCGAATGCATATTTTCTAATATACTTGACGATTTGAAAAATAATTTAGGTAATCGAAAAGTAAGTTTGTTGCTTAAAGATATAACAGAATTCGATAAAGAGATTTGTAAAATCGCAGGCTTTATATTTCTTGAAAAATATGAGAAATATCGAGAAGATTATTTTGCGAATGAGCTTAAGTATTATCCCAATATACGTTATAAAATATATAACTTATATGAGCAAAGAGAAAATCGCGAAAAATTATGGCATCTTTCCGAAAAGTATTGTCAAAGAATTGAATGGCATCTTTATCGCTTATATAGGCTTAGAAATGCTATTGTTCATGCAGGGGAAAGCCATAAACGAATACAAATGTTAGGAGAACATTTGCATATCTATGTGGATCGTGTAATTCTTGAGTTGATGGTTAAATTAGCAAAAGATAAATGCCTTGGGACGATACAAGATGTTTTTACAGATACATATTTGTTATTGAATAAAAAGAAAAAAAATTTAAAAGAACCAGGTAATGTTGATGAACAATCCATTATGCTATTGTTAGAAAATTTTTTTATCGAAGAGTAATGCATATAAGGAATATTCTGAAGAAAGGGTATTCCTTATTTTGCTATTTACAATTATATTTTAGATGGTACAATAAAGTTGTAACAGAACGACTTAAATATAACAGAAAGGTATTAGATATGAATATAGCTGCTTATTGTCGTGTCTCCACTGATAAAGCTGATCAGCTCAACAGTCTGGAAGCTCAAAAGCAATTTTTCTCTGAGTACACCCAGCGTACTGGTGACAACTTAGTTAGATTATATGCAGATGAGGGTATTTCAGGCACGAAAATAAAAAATCGAAAAGAATTTTTACGCATGATGGCTGATGCTGAACATGGACTATTTGATATGGTAGTAGTAAAGGACATCTCTCGCTTTGCCAGAAATACTGTAGACCTTCTGCAGAATGTCCGCAAACTGAAAGCATTAGGAATCGAGACACAGTTTTTGACGGCCAACATGACCAGCATGGGAAACAGTGAATTTGTTCTGACAATCTTCGGTGCATTGGCGCAGGAAGAAAGTGCCAATACTTCAAAGCGTGTGAAATTCGGCAAGAAAATGAATGCTGAAAAAGGACGAGTTCCGAATATTGTGTACGGATATGATAAAACCATTGGAGATTACTTTAATTTGGCAATCAACGAGGAAGAAGCAGCTGTTATCAGGCAGATTTATAAATGGTATATCGAAGAAGGATATGGTGCCGCCAAGATTGCAAACATGCTGAATGCGAAAGGTATCCGAACAAAGCGTAATTGTCAGTGGAGCCAGAATGCGACGTGCCGGATTTTAACGAATGAACTTTATACCGGAAAAATTATCAACGGCAAGCAGGAAGTAGCTGACTTCCTGACTGGACAGAGAACGGAAAAAGACGAGACGGAGTGGATGGTAACAGAACGTCCGGAACTGCGGATTATTGAGCCGGAAATGTATGAAAAGGCACAGGAGATTTTGGAGTGCAGAAGCAAGACTTTTAAATTAACAAAGGAACGGCAGAGCAATAAGTATTTGTTTTCTACTCTGATTAAATGTAAGGAATGTGGCTGGTCATTTCGACGAACTGTTCGTACTTATAAGAATACTTATATTCGCTGGGTATGTTCCGGTCATAATGGACGTGGGGCGGATAGCTGCCCGAATGCTCAGACAGTGGACGAGGAAGAGTTGATTGAAGTTCTGTCCGAATACTTTTCCGAGCTGCTGAAAGCAAAGAAAAATGTAATTCGTCACGTAACAGGCGAATTCCAGAGGGTTTACAAAGCCAAGGATGAGAACCTGAATTACGAAAAGGAATTGAACGCACAGCTTCACAAGCTTCAAAAAATGCGTCAGAAATACATGGATATGTACACCGATGACCTCATTACACGTGAGGAACTGAATGAAAAAATCGGCGGCACAAAACAGGAAATCGAGCGTCTGGAGAATGAGTTGAAAATGGTTGCTTATCACCTGACAAAAGGTGAACAACTGGAAATAATCTTGAATCGCACGTTTAAAGAGATTGAAGATATTTCCGATGTTCACCAGATGACCAATGCACAGCTTAAACGGATTATCCAGAAAATTGAAGTAGACAAGGATGGTAACGTAGATATTTACTTACGAATCTTCGGTGATTTAGGCTTAGATGAAACCGTTCTAATTAGTGACAACCAAACATAAGGATTGCGTAGAACGCCTGAAAATGATCAATCCGGCTCTGGCCATAGAAGTTCGCAAGGTACTGGATGTAAACAAGCAGGAGCGACATATCCGGGGAGGTATCGCTACCCGGGAAAAATATCTCCATGCTCACATGCGGTGAACAGGCGGGCCGGGTTAAATGCTGATCATAAAATATCAGTGTTTATGGAGCCGGGTAAACTAAAATATGAATGTCTGTGTTATTATCCGGCTTGCTCTGGTTGACATACCTGATAAGATGTGCGAAGATTTATCATACGATAGAACAGCAAAATAAAGCACATAGGAAAGAGAGGATTTTATCATGCTGAAACAGTTATCCATCTATGCAGAAAATAAAAAGGGTGTTATGCAGAACATTACCGGTATCCTGAAGAACGAGGATATCAACATTCTGGGCTCTGTGACTAATGACAGCGCAGAGTACGGAATCGTACGAATGGTAGTTTCGGAGCCGGATAAGGCAATGGAGGCTCTGATCGCTGCAGGATATCTCTGCCACGTGATCGAGGTGATCGGAGTGGAGGTTGAGGATAAGACTGGAAATCTGAATGATCTGCTTCTTACACTGAAGGACAGTAATGTGAGCGTGGATTATCTGTACCTTTCCTTTAACCGTGATTCCGGCAAGCCGATCATGGTATTCCATACCGAGGATATCATGGAAGTGAGATCCTGCCTGAAATCCAGAGGCTATACTGTTTTATAAAAACAGGATTTTACCGTGTGGTAGAGGCTTTTATCCGTTTGATAAATATTAAAATATTCTATATTATAAACACGAAATATCAATTTTACAAATGTATATGGCCATGCTATCATATATCTATAATAGTTCTTAACCTGTAAACAGCCACCTCAGGATATGTGAATATCCGTATCATACAGGCCAGGAACTAAAAACTCATCACATAAAGTTAATAATTACACCCATGAAGAGATCTGTGGATCAGCGTACACAGATTCCTTCAGAAAGAAGCTGTTACGTCGGCGGAGTTTTCTGTGTCTCCAATGATGTGACAGCTTTTTTCTTTTGCTCTGAAAAAATTCGCAGTAATTTCACAAAAACATGATACAGTAGGAAAAAACGACGGAAAAGAAATAACAGTATTTCAGAAAATAACAGCCGATAGATAATTCAGCTGTCCAGAACATAACGGACTGGAATTGTTGCAGACAGACGAGGAAATGAAATGAGACCAATAAGAATACAGAAAGCGGAAAAAAACAAAAAACAGGGAAACAGAGGGTGGATCTATCTCCTGGCGTTTCTGTTTCCGGTGCTGATCTTTACGCTGGGTTTTGCACTGAAGGGTGTTTATCCTTTTGGAGAAAATTCGGCGCTGGTGGTAGATGGAGTCCATCAGTATACAGCCTTTTACAGGGAACTTTCAGAGCAGCTTGGAAAGGGAACGGACTGGACCTGGTCCGCACATGCCATGGGATATAATTTTTACGGATTGTTTTGCTATTATCTTTGCAGTCCGTTCAGCTTCCTAATACTGCAGTTTATGAAATTCATGTATGTAAACGAGGCTGTCACTGCGGTGATTCTGATCAAGGCAGGGCTTTGCAGCGTATCCATGGCATGGTATTCCGGGAAAAAATATCCGGGCAGAAAAAGTATGGCAGTTTCTCTTGGCTGTATGTACGCACTGTCTAATTTTCTTATAGGCTATTACAGCAATGTGATGTGGCTGGACTGTATCATGCTTCTTCCGGTGCTTGCATATCTTATTGAACAGCTGGTGCATACCGGAAAATGGCGAGGGTATTGTCTGGTGCTGGGGTACTGTATTTTAACCAGCTATTATATGGGATTTATGTTATGCACATTTGCTGCTTTTTATTATCTGGCAGAGCTGGCTGCGGCAGAATCCGGTCGACGGCCGGAGAAAATCCGTTTTTCATTATTGAAATTTGCCGGGGCGTCTGTTGCCGGAGCCGGACTTGCAGGAATCACACTGATCCCCGGAATTGCTGCGGTATCCAGAACTGCAGCGGCGGAAGAGGCAGGCACCGGACTTTCGGGAGTGTACGGAGATATCTGGAAACAGCTGGGCGCATTATTCGAGGATTCCCTGTCCTTTGTAAAATCCGGCGACCAGGGAGATGTGAACCTTTACTGTGGCTGTGCAGTGCTGCTTTTTGCCGGAATTTATTTTCTGAATAAAGAAATCCGCACAGCAGAAAAAATCGTAACAGGTATATTGATCGTTTTGTATTTTGCGGGGATCCATATCACAGCGCTGAATCTGCTTTTTCACGGATTGCATAAACCTGTGGGAATCCCCAATCGTTTTGTGTTCATCCTGATATTTCTGCTGTTGAAAATGTCCTGTGATGCATGGGGAAATGTGGAAAATGAAAGCACAGGAAGAATTTTTGCCGGACTGATCGCTGCAGAGGGCTTCTGTATCGTTGTGGGGATCAAAAGCGGAAATATCTGGGGACTTCTGCTTACAGCAGGGGTTCTTGCAGTATTCTTTCTGGTTATGTGGACGGAACGGTGTATCTGTGGAAAACTGTCCGGTCATGCCTTCTGCTGTGTGGAGATCCGAAAGCTGGGATGTCTGGTGCTGGCAGTGCTGATCCTTGCAGAGACAGGAATTCACGGAATCGTCAGTATTACAGATAATGGAACCGCAAACCGTGATATTTATGTGGAAAGTGAGCAGGAGGTTTGTGGATTACTGGAGTCTGCCGGTGTGGATCAGGTGGATTACCGTGCCGCTATTGTAAATCCTCTTGTGAGAAATGAAGAGATGCTGTATCAGCTGAACGGGATATCTATGTATTCCTCTACTAATACAGAGGTAATGTGGGATTTTGTAAAAAACATGGGCTTTGAAAATCTGGAAAATCGTTTTCAGTATGCGGGATCCACGGAAGTGACGGATATGCTTCTGGGAATACGATATCTGTTTTGCAGGAATACAAGAAAGCTTCATACTGTTTATAAAAAAATCGGAGAAAGCCAGTCCTTTGATCTCTATGAGAATCCGAGAGCACTGAAAGCCGGATATATGGTCAGTGATTCCGTACTGGACTATGCAATGGAAGGAACAAATCCACTTGAGGTTCAGAACCGGCTGCTCAGCGGTATTGCGGGAAAAAGACTGTACAAAATGCAGACGGTGTCTTCAGAAGCAGTATGGGCCGGGACTGTGGATTTTGATATTTCGCTGAAAGAAGGAGAGCATGGGTATCTTTATATCCCGGGAACAGAGCCGGAAACTGTAACGATCAACGGCCAGGATCAGAAATCCGATTACTGGAATAATAATTTCCTGGATCTTGGCACTTATGATACGGATACGGTTGTGCATGTAACTGCGGAAACCGGAATGCAGGAAGCGGTTCTGGGAACTTACCGGGAATCGGACCTGGATGAGATCTATGAAATGCTTTCTTCCCGGCAGATGGATCTGAAGAATGGAAAGGGTACCATAGCTGCAGCAAAGGATGGAATGCTCCTTCTCAGCATATTTTATGATCCTGATATGCAGATTTATGTAGATGGGAAAAAGGTCGATGGGAAAAGCATCCAGGGGCTTACCGGTGTAAAGCTTTCGGCCGGGACACATACGGTTACTATGAAATATCGGACTCCGGGGCTGCAGGCGGGAGCAGTTCTTTCTATATTAATAGCAGGAATACTGGGAATACTCTGGTATATCAGCAGAAGAAAAATGGGTATTTCCGGCAGGTTGTGACATCTATGAAGAAAACTGTGTTAAACCCCTGTAAAATCAGCAAAAATTCTTCATAAAACACCTTGACAAGCCCTGTATTTACGGTCTATAATGAGCAAGCGTGCGAATGAAACGTTATATTTTCGCATGCCGTAATTTGTAAATAGCAACCGCAAGGCCCCATGGGAAAGCCCATGGAGAAATAAATCGGGAGGTGAAATGGAATGCCAACATTCAACCAGTTAGTAAGAAAGGGCCGTCAGACAGCTGTTAAGAAATCTACAGCACCGGCTCTGCAGAAAACATACAACTCTTTAAGAAAGAAAGCAGTTGATCAGGCTGCTCCACAGAAACGTGGTGTTTGTACTGCTGTTAAAACAGCTACTCCTAAAAAGCCTAACTCAGCTCTTAGAAAGATCGCCAGAGTTCGTCTTTCCAACGGTATCGAGGTAACAAGTTATATTCCAGGAGAGGGTCACAACCTTCAGGAGCATAGCGTTGTTCTTATCCGTGGAGGAAGAGTTAAGGACTTACCTGGTACAAGATACCACATCATCAGAGGTACTCTTGATACCGCAGGTGTCGCTAACAGAAAACAGGCTCGTTCCAAATACGGAGCTAAGAGACCTAAAGTTAAAAAATAATTTAAGTAGATCAGAAATCTACGCCGCTTCCTGATTGCAGATAATCAGGAGGATTACAAAGATATTATTCATCTAATGTATTACAGCGGAAGACTATAAGGATTTGTACGGTATTCCATATACCCTGTCGGTTGCGGGTTAAATATAGGACCTTACCAGTGCGAACATGCAATAGTTTTACTGCGTGAGTACCGATGATATAATCAATATGATTAAGGAGGGAAGTAACGTGCCACGTAAAGGACATACTCAGAAAAGAGACGTTCTGGCTGACCCGATGTACAATAACAAAGTGGTTACCAAACTTATCAATAACATCATGTTAGACGGTAAGAAAGGTGTTGCTCAGAAAATTGTATACGGCGCATTTGCCAGAGTAGAGGAAAAAGCTGGTAAACCAGCAATTGAAGTATTTGAAGAGGCTATGAATAACATCATGCCAGTTCTCGAGGTAAAAGCAAGACGTATCGGTGGTGCTACTTATCAGGTTCCGATCGAGGTAAGAGCAGACAGACGTCAGGCACTTGCTCTTCGTTGGCTTACAATGTTCTCACGTAAGAGAGGCGAGAAGACAATGGAAGAAAGACTGGCTAATGAGCTTCTGGACGCAATGAACAACACAGGTGCATCCGTTAAGAGAAAAGAAGACATGCACAAGATGGCTGAGGCAAATAAAGCATTTGCTCACTATCGCTTCTAATTCGAGGAGGAAAATTCATTGGCTGGAAAAGAAGGAAGAGAATATCCATTAGAGAGAACCAGAAATATCGGTATCATGGCGCATATCGATGCTGGTAAAACAACTCTTACAGAGCGTATTCTTTATTACACAGGTGTTAACTACAAGATCGGTGATACTCATGAAGGTACAGCGACAATGGACTGGATGGAGCAGGAGCAGGAGCGTGGTATCACAATCACATCTGCTGCTACAACATGTCACTGGACTCTTGAGGAGAACTGCAAACCAAAGCCAGGTGCTCTTGAGCATCGTATCAACATCATTGATACACCAGGACACGTAGACTTCACTGTTGAGGTTGAGCGTTCCCTTCGTGTACTTGATGGTGCTGTCGGCGTTTTCTGTGCTAAGGGTGGTGTTGAGCCGCAGTCAGAGAACGTATGGCGTCAGGCTGATACCTACAATGTACCTCGTATGGCATTCATCAACAAGATGGATATCCTTGGTGCAAACTTCTACGGTGCAGTAGAGCAGATCAAGACTCGTCTTGGTAAAAACGCTATCTGCCTTCAGCTTCCGATCGGAAAAGAGGATGACTTCAAAGGAATCATCGATCTTTTCGAGATGAAAGCATACATCTACAATGATGAGAAGGGTGATGACATCTCCATTACTGATATCCCGGAGGATATGCAGGAAGATGCAGAACTTTATCATACAGAGCTGATCGAGAAGATCTGCGAGCTGGATGATGACCTCATGATGGAGTATCTTGAGGGAGATGAGCCTTCTGTAGACAGACTGAAAGCTGTCCTCAGAAAAGCTACATGTGAGTGTACAGCAGTACCGGTTTGCTGCGGTTCCGCTTACAGAAACAAAGGTGTTCAGAAACTTCTGGATGCAATCCTTGAGTATATGCCGGCTCCTACAGATATCCCGGCTATCAAGGGTGTTGACCTTGACGGCAACGAAGTTGAGAGACATTCATCTGATGATGAGCCGTTCTCCGCTCTTGCATTCAAGATCATGACTGACCCATTTGTAGGAAAACTTGCTTATTTCCGTGTTTATTCAGGAACAATGAACTCCGGTTCTTATGTACTGAATGCCACAAAAGATAAAAAAGAGCGTGTTGGACGTATCCTTCAGATGCACGCTAACAAACGTATGGAGCTGGATAAGGTTTACTCCGGTGATATCGCTGCAGCGATCGGATTCAAATTCACTACAACAGGTGATACAATCTGTGACGAGCAGCATCCGGTAATCCTTGAGTCCATGGAGTTCCCGGAGCCAGTTATCGAGCTCGCGATCGAGCCTAAGACAAAAGCTGGACAGGGCAAACTTGGTGAGGCACTTGCTAAGCTTGCTGAGGAGGACCCGACATTCCGTGCTCATACAGATCAGGAAACAGGACAGACCATCATCGCTGGTATGGGTGAGCTTCACCTGGATATCATCGTTGACCGTCTTCTTCGTGAGTTCAAGGTTGAGGCTAACGTTGGTGCACCTCAGGTTGCTTACAAAGAGACAATCACCAAGTCTGTTGATGTAGACAGCAAGTATGCTAAACAGTCTGGTGGTCGTGGACAGTATGGTCACTGTAAAGTTAAATTCGAGCCTATGGATGCCAACGGAGAAGAGCTGTACAAGTTCGAGTCCACAGTTGTTGGTGGTGCTATTCCGAAGGAATACATCCCGGCAGTTGGCGAAGGTATCGAGGAAGCTATGAAAGCTGGTATCCTCGGAGGATTCCCGGTAGTTGGTGTACATGCGAATGTATACGATGGTTCTTACCATGAAGTCGATTCTTCTGAGATGGCATTCCACATTGCAGGTTCTCTTGCATTCAAGGATGCTATGCAGAAAGCAGCTCCGATTCTTCTTGAGCCAATCATGAAGGTCGAAGTTACTACACCAGAGGATTACATGGGTGACGTTATCGGTGATATCAACTCCCGTCGTGGACGTATCGAGGGTATGGAAGATATCGGCGGCGGTAAGATGATCCGTGGATATGTTCCGCTTTCCGAGATGTTCGGATACGCTACAGACCTTCGTTCCAGAACACAGGGACGTGGTAACTACTCTATGTTCTTTGAGAAATATGAGCAGGTTCCGAAGTCTGTACAGGAGAAGATCCTTTCTAAGAAGGACTGATCCACTATAAATAAATAAAATGCTTGCAAATAACCTTGGTTTGCAATATAATCAAGGTTAGCAAGTTTAAATCTGAAAAAATGCTCTAATTTTGATAGAGCCAAGTTTTAAGGAGGACATTTTAAAATGGCAAAGGCTAAGTTTGAGAGAACAAAACCGCATTGTAACATTGGTACCATCGGACACGTTGACCATGGTAAAACAACATTAACAGCAGCTATCACTAAAGTTCTTGCAGAGAGAGTTCCAGGAAACGTAGTAGAGAACTTTGAGGATATCGATAAAGCTCCAGAGGAAAGAGAGCGTGGTATCACAATTTCTACAGCTCATGTTGAGTATCAGACAGAGCGTAGACATTACGCACACGTTGACTGCCCAGGACATGCTGACTACGTTAAGAACATGATCACAGGTGCAGCTCAGATGGATGGTGCTATCCTTGTTGTTGCTGCTACAGACGGTGTTATGGCTCAGACTAAAGAGCATATCCTTCTTTCCCGTCAGGTAGGTGTTCCTTACATCGTTGTATTCATGAACAAATGTGATATGGTAGACGATGAGGAGCTTCTTGAGCTCGTTGAGATGGAGATCCGTGATCTTCTTTCCGAGTATGACTTCCCAGGAGATGACATTCCGGTTATCCAGGGTTCTGCTCTTAAAGCTCTTGAGGATCCGGCTGGCCCATGGGGAGATAAGATCATGGAGCTTATGGATGCTGTTGATGAGTACATTCCGGACCCACAGCGTGACACAGATAAACCGTTCGTAATGCCTGTAGAGGACGTATTCTCCATCACAGGACGTGGTACAGTTGCAACTGGTAGAGTTGAGGCTGGTGTTCTTCACGTATCTGAGGAAGTTGAGATCGTTGGTATCAAAGAGGAGACTCGTAAAGTTGTTGTAACTGGTATCGAGATGTTCCGTAAACTTCTTGATGAGGCTCAGGCTGGTGATAACATCGGAGCACTTCTTCGTGGTGTTCAGAGAAACGAGATCGAGCGTGGACAGGTTCTTGCTAAACCAGGAACACTTACATGCCATACAAAATTCACAGCTCAGGTTTACGTTCTGACTAAAGACGAGGGTGGCCGTCATACACCATTCTTCAACAACTATCGTCCGCAGTTCTATTTCAGAACAACAGACGTAACAGGTGTTTGCAACCTTCCAGAGGGAACAGAGATGTGCATGCCTGGAGATAACATCGAGATGACAATCGAGCTGATTCATCCGATCGCTATGAGCCAGGGTCTTACATTCGCTATCCGTGAAGGTGGACGTACTGTAGGATCAGGACGTGTTGCTACAATCATCGAGTAATCGTTAATTAGTATAACATCCTTATTTAATATATATTGCGTACCGTTAGGTACATTGTGTCCAAGCGTAAGATGCCCGTAGAACTTCGGTTCTACGGGTTTTTCTGTTGGAAGGATAAATATTTTTCGCAAATCCAATAATAGAGAGAGTAGATTTACCTATGAAGCAGAAATGTGATTAAGGATTATGTCAGATTATACGTTTTAATGACATTATCTCAAGTTTCATGTCCTGCATTTGTCAAGGTATTTTGATTCCTATCATTTACATAAAATAAAGCTTTCTTTTACGAAAAGACAGATGATATAATGAAGATTGTTGAGGGAGAGAAAATATGAAAAAGCTAGAGTTTAGAGGTGGCGGAAGAGATGATTATATGGTGAAAAGACCACAGGAAAATATTCTGATATATTTTGGAAAAATGTATCGAAAGGTTTTTATTGTTGGAGTAGTAGCCATATTATATTGCGTGATATATTTAATATTCAAATGCAGCTCAATAATTAGTGCTTTCAATGTTGTAAATTGGTTGTGGGATGTGGGAGAATTTCTTTTTAATATAGCTATTTCTTTAATTGCTGCAGAAATATTTTTTATTTTTCAGGTTATCATACCAGAGTATAAAAAGGCTCCAGCAGTGAATGAGGCACTATGCCAGGAACTTTACCGATATGTTATAACACCATGTTTTAAACTAAGGGAAAATTATAATAATGATTTGGCTAAGGATTATGAGATAAGAGAAGAAATAATAAATTCTATTCAAAAAATTTTAGTTGTATATACAATTCAAGTTGACTTGTTTGATACATTAATGAATTTAAAAGGCTGTGGATATTTGGAAAGAGCAGCAATAGAAAATACAGAGGATTACATTATTGAATATCATAGAACAGGAAAGGAACTGTTAGAAGAATTTGATTCATATTGCATGATAATTTCTCAATATTGTAGAGAGCAGCAGGAATGGATACGTGTTAGTTCGATAGAGTATAAAAAATTGATCAGTAGAAGAGTTGGGCGTAAAAAATGAAGAATAAAAAGATGATTATTAAGAAGACCCTCGGAACCGTAAGATTTCCGGGGTTTTTCTGTTCTATAAAATATGCTAAAATAAAAAAGTATATTTAAAAATCTAGGTAAAGAAGAGAATATTTATAATATTTAATATTGTTTGGAGAGAATGCTGTTAAATATATTTGGTGCTAGAGAGTTTATATAACAGAGGGGTAATATGAGTATAAAATCAAAAACTGGCTTTTCAGGAAAGCTTCTTTATATAAATAAAGTAGAAATGGATAGTAGGGCAGAAATAAGTATTAATAAATTTTATCAAGGTATGATTACGCTTTACAGAGTTTCAAGAGATATTGTAAATTTGGTGAGAGAAGAAATAAACCAATATTTGGTAATTGAATTAGAAGAAGGAGAAATGATAACGGCAGTTGGATTGAATTTCAAATCAGCGTCAGGAGGAATGGATAATTATTTTAAACTTGAACTGCAGGCAGATATATTGTTTAAGGGTGAAAGGGCTTATACAAATACATCTAAATTTCAAGAGATTCGCTTTGAAATAACGGAGGGAAATGAGTTAATTGGTTTATGCCCGTATGACATGAATAAAAATTATATGGATATTTTATTTTATCATAAAATTGATATACCAATTAATATAGAAAATAAAGTTGTGCAGTTAGAAAACGGGGAATTAACATTTTGTGTTTATCCGAGATATCAATATAGAAAAGAATCTTTTTCCATTGGATTTGCACATTATATTATATGGAAGTTTAATTCAGCTATAGATATGGAGGAGATAAAAAGAAATTTATATATAATAGTGGACTTTTTTTCGGTATTGGCAGGAGAAAATGTTACTGTTAATTCTTTAAATTGTACTGAAAGTAATAAAATGGTAGAAGTTATAGGAATTTGTAATTTTCCGAAAGAAAAGCTAAATGTATTGAAAAATGATACGATGGATTCTATATCTTTTAAAAGGAGTAGTTTATATAAGATAACAGATTTTCAAAATTTAGAGCAAGCAATGAAGTATTGGTTCTCTAATTATAGAAAAATATATAATGCACAGCAAGCGTATGGAAGAATTCTACTTGATGAAGATGTGAAAATTGTAACAATAAACAAATTTTTAGCTGCAATGCAATTGATTGAAGGGTATACTCAGGCATATACAGATGAGGAAAAAGAAATTAAAGAATTTGAAGAAAAGAAGAAAGAATTAATGAGTAAACTTGAAAATGAAGACGAAAAAGAATTGGTTGAAAAGGGGCTTGGATATTCAGGTATATCATTTAGAAAAGCGGTGAAAGATTATTTATATAAAGGTTGCAATTGTTTTATAGAAATATCTAAAACTAAATTTGTAGGGGAAAAGGAAAAACTTATAAATGATATTGTGAATGATAGGAATTTTTATACTCATTCTTCTAATAGAGTACCGGTGACAATGAAATTTGATGATTTATTGAATGTTGCCAGTCTGTGTAAGGAATTGTATAGAATCATAAGCTTAAGGGATATGGGACTCGATACAGAGAAAATTAAACAAAGATCACAAACTAATAGGATGTGTTCTTGGTTGATGAAAAGTATAATGAAAGTTGAGATTGAAAAAGATACTTTACAATGCGGAGAGTTTGATAATGCGATGCGTCTTTTTTCAGAAAGTAAATAGCATGAGAACAGGAAAAGAACTATGTGCATACCATACAATACATTAGTCTGGTTTTGCAAGGCAGGGGAAGTAGTATTATGAAATCCTAGTAGATAAGAAAAATTTGGCATGGATATATTATGCAATTCGAAAATAAATGCAGATAAGTATATAATAGGAACCTAAATGATTTGAGTTCCTATTTTAGTTTCTTGAATAATATTTGAGTTCCTTGAATAAACTTAAATATAATGTTAGAATATGAAAAAAATGGAGGAACTAAAATGACAAACGAAGAATTAATTGAAAAATTAGAATTGATTCAGAAATTTAAGTGTGAAACTCCTACATTAGAGATAAAAAGTGCAGAACAAGGGTGCCCCAAACATTTGTATGATTCATTGTCTAGTTTTTCCAATCAGGATGATGGAGGAATTATTATTTTTGGTGTGGATGAAAAGCAAAATTTTAAAGAAGTGGGAGTATATGATCCGCAAGATATCCAGAAGAAAATAAATGAGCAATGTTTGCAGATGGAACCAGTTGTTAGACCACAGCTTACAGTTGCAGAAAAAAATGGAAAATATTTTGTTTCTGCTGAAATACCTGGTGCAGATATTTCAGATAGACCGGTTTTTTATCGTGGAAGGGGAAGAGTAAAGGGCTCGTTTATACGTGTAGGAGACAGTGACGAGCCTATGACAGAATATGAAGTATATAGTTATGAGGCTTATAGAAAAAAATATCAGGATGATATAAGGGTAATTGAGAGGGCTTCATTTGCTTCATTGGATCAGGTGCTATTAGCAGAATATATTGGATTATTGAAGAAAGGAAAAGCACGCTTGGCAGTTATACCAGACAATGAGATTTATGAGTTGATGAGTATAAAACGGAATGATGGGATTACATTAAGTTCTGTAATGAATTTTAGCCCATATCCCCAAGCTTATTTTCCTCAATTATGTATTATTGCAACAGTTATTCCAGGAAAAGAGATGGGAGAAATCGGTGAGCAAGGAGAGAGATTTTTAGATAATCAAAGAATAGAAGGAAATATATCGGACATGCTTGAGGGAGCAATGAAGTTTGTAAGTAGAAATATGCGAATGAAGACCATTATTAATCCTTTGACAGGAAAACGTGAGGATCGAACGGACTACCCAATTACAGCAATTAGAGAAGCAATATTAAATGCTTTAGTACACCGTGATTATAGTATTCATACAGAGGGCATGCCGATACAATTAATAATGTATGAGGATAGAATTGAAATCAAAAATCCAGGTGGATTGTATGGAAGAATACGAATTGATCAGTTGGGAAAAGTGCAACCAGATACCAGAAATCCAGTAATTGCCTCGGAATTAGAGGTGATGAAAATTACAGAAAATCGATATTCTGGAATTCCAACAATTCGCAGAACGATGCAGGAGTACAATTTACCACAACCTGAATTTTTAGATGAAAGAGGTTGTTTTATTGTAAAACTGTATAAATATGGAGAAGAAAAAAATATTCCTGAATCAGTAGAAAATAGGGAATTAATTCTTTTTTGTAAAACGCCGCGAACAAGAAAAGAAATATGTAATTATTTAGGTTTAAGTTCTGTTACTTATGCAATTCAAACGCATATAATGCCTTTAGTTGATAAAGGAATAATAAAAATGAGTATACCAGATAAACCTAAAAGTCCTAAGCAGCTGTTTTATACGGAGCTGTTTGATTGAAAAATATATAGAAATAATGTTGGTATTGGTGGCGGCAACGGATGTTATTCCACCGGCAGCCACACAACCGCTTTCGCACCAGCAGGGACATTCTGGCAGAAGAGGGTCTTTCCACCGTGGGCTGTGGCAATCTGTTCTACGACGTGGAGCCCCAGAATGTGCGGTGTATTATCGGGTGTTTCGTCAGAATGAAGAGTTGCGAGAACTTCCGGAGGATAGCCTTTTCCGTTATCTGTTACTGTCAGGCGGAAAAGATTCTCTGCTATTTCTATCTCTGTGTGAACAGAAATTTCCACAAGACCAGAAATTTCTATAAGATCAGTATTATGCCGGATGCTGTTATTCAGAAGATTTTCCAGCAGGCGACTGAGAAGGGCGCGGTCTGCGGAAAGTTGTGCGTGTTCAGCAGCATCGGACTGTACCAGAGAAATTTCGCAGTTTTCAGCCAGAGGGGTGTCATAAAACTGTGCGATCAGATTACGGAATAATGGACCGGCAGCAAAAGCTTCTTTTCTGAGAGGCTGTGCGCCGTATTCCAGCTTGCTGGTCAGGTTCAGATCATCAATCAGGCTGCGTAATTTTTCGCACTGGGTGCGGATATCGGCAGCTTTCTGACGGGCGGCATCAGGGAGCGCAACATCATGCTCCAGCTGTTCTCCACATCCAAGGATCAGGGCCAGAGGTGTGCGGATATCGTGACTGACACCTGCGATCCACTGTGTTCTTGTATTATCACGTCTTGTAAGCATTTCATTTCTTTTTTGCAGCTGCGCACTGGTCTGGTTTAATTTTTCAGCCAGTTCTCCGGTGAAGCCGTTCGTTGGCAGTTGTACTGTCTGTCCTTCTGCAAGGGAATCTAATCCCGTTGCCACAATTTTCAAGCGTTTTGTCCCGCGCCATCCAAGCCAGAGACAGAAGATCAGTCCCAAAAGCAGCAAGCTCAGAAACATCATAGGAACGTTATGGGCTATATCGCGTAGGACTTCCGGAGAATTATAAAGACTGTATTTCCAGAGACTTCCTTTTGGAAGACCGATCACAAACAGTCCATAACTTTCCTTCCTGCAGAATACGGGATAATCATCCAGGTACCAGCGGGCGAAACTTGCAATATCACCGGAAGTATAGTGGTGGTTTAATTTGTCAGGCAGCAGATAATTCCATTTCACATAACCATAATCATCAATTACCATAGCCCAGGAGTAACCATCCATCCACTCTTGAGGAGTATGAGCAGAACCAAAGCTAAGCCCGTTCTTGTTTTCCGCCATGGAATCAGCGATTTTGCTGGCGGTATATTCCTGTTGTGGCAGACGGCTACCTTCCCGCCAGCTGATCCAGACGATCATCCCGGTTCCAAGAAATAAAAACAGTAGAACAACAGCTATAGCAGTCAGTACATAGCGCCGGATCAGGCGGATAAAAGTTTTCATGTCAGACCTCCTTTGCCAGTTTGTAGCCAATGCCACGTACTGTGATGAGATAATGAGGCTGGCTGGGGTTTTCTTCCAGCTTCTGGCGCAGGTGTCGGATATGTACGCCAAGGCTGTTTTCATAGCCATAATAATCGGCGCCCCAGACAGCGGAGCAAAGCGCGTCGTAAGTTACAATATGGCCGCGGTTTTCTGTCAGTTTACGCAGCAGAGAAAGCTCCGTGGCGGTCAACGCAGTGCGGCTTCCGTCCGGTAAAAAAACAAGAGCATCATTGAGATTTACACTTCGGTCGCCAAGTTTCAGCGTTATCATTTGGGCGGAAGAGAGTTCTGTGCGGTAAGAACGCTGAAGAATATGCTGGACACGAAGGAGGAGCTCCTGTATCAGAAATGGTTTGGTAAGGTAATCGTCTGCACCCAGACCAAGTCCGAATAAACGGTCTGCGTCTGCATCACGGGCGGAAAGAAATAATGCCGGAGTATCAGCTTTAGCCCGCAAAGTTCGAAATAAGGAAAAGCCATCGCCGTCCGGCAGGTTGATATCCAGGATCATCAGCTGAGGCTGTTCATTCAGGAAAGCAGCTTTTGCGGTTGCACAATTTGTGGCAGTTTGGATATGCTGGTAGCCTGCGCCGGATAGCTGTTCACAGAGCAGATGGAGAAGGTCTTGGTTGTCATCTACGATTAAAATTTGAGTTTCATATATAGTGTTCATTGTTGTGGCCCTCGTCTTTCCTGGTGGAATAAAATGCAAGTTAAAGAAAAACTGCGTATTGGCAAGCGGATATACCAGGAGGAGTACAAAATCTTCCTGATAAGCTCAAAATGGTTGTCTGATAAGAACTACGTAGTGAATGTAGATTGAGAATATCCAGTCATGTTGCTTTAATATGTACTGGTTTTACTATAACATACTTTATGATTAATACTATCTATCCCACAAAAACTTAAGCCAAATTTAAGCTAAGCAACAACTGAGATTAAGGCAACAGATATAAACTAAATTCATTCCAAAAAACAAAAACAATCAAAAAACAGGAGTGAACATTATGAAATCTGTTATTGAAACTCACAATCTCTGTAAAAGTTACAATGGCCGAATAGTCGTAGACCATCTGAATCTCTCAGTTCCACAGGGCTGTGTGTATGGCTTTCTGGGACCGAACGGTGCAGGGAAATCTACCACTATGAAGATGCTTCTTGGTCTGGCGCATCCTACCAGTGGAAGCGTTCAGTTGCTTGGAAAAACCATGGATCAGGAAAATCGTATAACATTATTGAAACAGACAGGAAGCCTGATCGAGTCTCCATCCGGATATCTGCATCTCACAGCACGGGAAAATCTCTCTATTATTGCAGACCTGAAAGGAATCACCCACAAAGACATTGACCGGGTATTGGAAGTGGTTGATCTGACTTCTGATGCAAACCGGAAAGTCGGTCAGTATTCTCTTGGCATGAAACAGCGTCTTGGTATTGCAATGGCACTACTTGGAAAGCCAAAACTTCTGATCCTGGATGAACCAACCAACGGTCTTGATCCGGCAGGAATTCAGGAAATGCGAAGTCTGATTGCTTCCATGTCGGAGAGAACGGGAGCGACTGTCATGATCTCCAGTCATCTATTGGGGGAGATCGAGCAGATGGTCACACAGATCGGAATCTTAAATCATCATGGAAAAATGCTCTTTGAAGGCTCTCTGAAGGAACTTCAGAAGCACAGCCGGGGTGGTATTCTGCTTCGTGTTCTTGACGTCCAAAGAAGCATCACTATTTTGCAGAAGCAGGGAATCAAGGCAGTTACAGCAGAGCACCAGCCAGACGTTTTACAACTGCCACCTCTTTCTGACCAGGTTCTGGCAGCCCTTGTCAGCGTTCTGGCGCAAAGTGGCGCGGGAGTTGTGGGAGTAACTTCCCAGACAAAAAATCTGGAGGAAATTTTCCTCAGTCTGACGCAGGATCGTGGGGAGGTGGCGTGACATGACCAAAGCATTTCAGGTAGAACTTAAGAAAGCCCGCCACAGGCACGACCTTCTGCTTTGTCTGTTGGTGCCGGTGCTTATGATAATCTGGGTAGGCGGCCTGTCACCGTCCAGTCCGGAGGAACTGGCTAATGGATACAGCGCATTATTTTACAGCGTTCCTGTTATCAATACGATCATTTTGCCCGTCATGATGTCATTGCTGTCCAGCCGGTTGTGGGATATGGAGGTTAAGGGAAATACCACGAAACTGCTTTATACGCTGCAAAGCCGCAGAAATTTATTTATGGGGAAAGCATTGTTCGGAATCCTGGAGATTCTGTTGATAACAACTCTGGAAATGGGAAGCGTAGTTTTTCTTGGAAAAATCCATGGATATACGGAAGTATTTCCTGTAGACCAGTTTCTTTATATGACAGTGTGTATCCTGGCAGTGAACCTGATGCTTTTTTTCTTGGAATTTCTTCTTATATTAATATCTGGGAATCCGGTGCTGGCGCTTTGCGTTGGAATTGTGGGTGCATTGGTGGGACTGTTTTCTGCATTTATGCCGCAGATTGTTAGTTACTTTGTGCCGTGGGGATATTTTGTTCCGCTGGGGGCTTACGAAGTGGCAAACTGGGATAAAATTACTCATATGGTTACTTATGGTACACGGCCATTTAACTGGGGCCTGCTGATCTTTACCGTTGTGCTGGGAGCCGTGTTGTTTTATGTGGCATGGCGAAAAGTGCAGAAACAGGAGGTGTAGAAGATGTTAAAACGATGCATTGCAGCAGAAAACCGGAAACTTCACGCGTCCCCGATCTGGGCGATGTTTTTTCTCCTGCCGGTGATCTCTGCCGGATATGGAACTTTCAATTATTTGCAGAATCTGGAAATCCTCAAGGACGGATGGTACAGTCTGTGGACACAGCATACGTTGTTTTATTCCATGTTTTTCTTTCCAGCCATGGTTGCGGCCTATGCAGCATATCTGTGGCGGCTGGAACATCTTGGGCATAATTGGAATCTGATCATGGCAAGTCCGGTAAAGCCGCTGGACCTGTTCATAGCGAAATTTGCGGTGGTGGCAAAACTGGCTCTGCTTACACATATATTTGTATTTGTACTGTATGTATTTTGTGGAAAAATCTTCGCACATCTGTCAGGCTGGCCATCAATGAGACTGCCATTTTTTCTTCTGAGAGGAGCTGTGGGAGCGCTGGCTGTTATTGCTGCACAGTTGGTTCTTGCTATGATGATCCGAAGCTTCGCAGTGCCGATCTTTCTGGGATTGGTGGGAGGTGTTACCGGCATGTTTGCAGGATCGAAAGGTTTTGCACTGGCCTGGCCGTATTGTCTGATGCAGGCTGGGATGAATGCGAATAAAAAAGAGGATGTGCTAAGCGGCGGTTATGGACTGTTTGTTCTGAGCTGTGTTTTGTGGCTGATGGTGTTGTTTGTACTGGCCGGGTGGATCTTGAAGAAGAAGGATGTACGGGCGTGAGGATGTGCGTCAGGATTGCAAAAAGTCTCGAGATTATAAAAATTTCGGGGCTTTTTGTTTTTTCTGATGCACCGGCTATGCAACCATGTTACAATTATAGAAATCTGGGAAATTAACCGAACTAGGAAGGGTTACTGCTACAATTGTGAAGAAATATAAGCAATGGCTTAGGCGTACATATTTTTTATATAAACTGCGGAAAAGTTATTCGGTTATGAGCAAGCAGCGAATGCGGATGATTTTATCCGCTTATTGGAAAAATATGTTAAAAGAGTTATTAACAGATATAAAGAAAGCAGGTGAACCATGAACACAAAAGCAAAGAAAAATCCTGAAAGTGATCGGCATTATCATTCTTGCGATCGTGCTGATCCTGGCGGTGTACATTATCTATCTTTATGCCAGCTACCACCGCATCGAGGACAACCAGGAACTGCAGGTTGAGACAATTTCAGACAACACATCATTAGGTGATGCCATTACAACCGGGGAAAAATACTCCGCACTTACATATAATATCGGTTTTGGTGCCTACACCCCGGATTTCAGCTTCTTTATGGATGGCGAAAAATCCTCCTGGGCGAAAAGCAAGGACAGTGTAAAGGAAACGATCAAGGGTGCCGGTGGATAACGGAAAAGAACTGGTGATCTTTGAACTGCATATGTCTGCTTACGGAAACAGCGATGCTATCCGGGAAGGCCAGATCCGGATGCTCAGTGAAGATATGCAGAAAGAGTATGAGGCTGGGAATTATGTGATCTGCGGTGGGGATTTCAACCATGATCTGAAGGCTGCGGATACGCAATCTGCAGAATCGAAAGAATCAGATGAAGCCAACGAAAGCAGCGATACGCAGGCAGATACTGACGATTCAGAGGAAGCAGAACCTGAATCCTGGGCCTACCCATTTCCGCGGTCAGAACTCCCGGAGCATTTTTCCTTTTGTCTGGATCAGCTGTCCGAAGATGAAAAAAAAGATCTCTGGAACAGTGCCCGCAACGCAGATATGGAATATGTACCCGGTGAGACGTATACCGTGACGCTGGACGGATTTATTATTTCAGATAATGTGGAATGTACAAAATATGAAAATGTAAATACCGGATATTCCTATTCCGATCACGATCCTGTATACATGGAATTTTATCTGAAGAAATAAAAAATATTTTTTATGCAAAATAATATATGAGCCGGTGGCGAATGTAGATATTTTATCCGCATTTGTTGCCGGCTCATTGACTTTCCTGAAAAAAAGTCTTAAATTATATGAGAAAAATAATCAAATATTTCACATAAAGAATGGAGGCTTTTTAAAATGTCTGGAGCAGCGGAGGACAGTCATTTACAAAGTAACAGAAAATTACCGGTGATCAGAGGAGAACTGGCGCTGGTAATCGTGATCCTGATCAACAGCCTGGGAGTAGTGCTTATGCTTTATTCCGGGTCGGGCATTTCAGCGATATCAAGTGTGCCTTATGCTTTTTCGGAAGTATTTCCACATGTTACACTTGGAACCTGGACGTATATTTTTCAGGGACTTCTGATCTTATCACTGATGATCATGCGGAAAAAATTTGTGGTACCATATTTGTTCAGTTTTGTTGTGGGATTTGCATTCAGCGAGATGCTGGATCTCTATGAATCGGAGATCAATATACTGCCGACGGCAATGGGATTCAGAGTGCTTTATTTTGTGATCAGCTATCTTCTGATCTGTTTTGGAATTGCTCTTTCCAACCGGTGCGGTCTGCCGATCATCCCAACCGATCTGTTTCCGAGAGAACTTTCGGATATCACGAAATTCAAATATTCCCAAATTAAGGTCAGCTTTGATGTTACCTGTCTTGCAGTAACCGGACTTATGACAGGCATTATCTTTGGTCATCTGGACGGACTTGGGATCGGTACGATCCTTGCGGCTTTTACTATGGGAAAAGTGATCGGATTAATAGGGGATGAGCTGGATCGTCATGTGAGATTTGTATCTTTTCTGACAAAGAAAACAGCCTGATAAGCGGGATGCTTATGTTAATAGAAAAATAAAACCGAAAAAAAGTCTGAACTTCAGCTTACGTAAAAGAAACGTAAGATGGAATTCAGACTTTTTTTATATATAAGCATCTCATTATTGAGCGCAAATAAACACCCATTTCAGATATTTCAATGTTTTATGGCCCAAAATCCGCTGGATTTAGCTATATCCGCCCACAAAATTGCTCGAATTATATATTTTTTTGTGAAAATCACCAAAACCCTCTCGACTTTACACCACGTTAATGCTATACTTATACAGATGTTTAACGTTTTAAAGCAAAAAATAAAAGTGAAAATACAGGAAAGAAGATAGAAAATGAAGATCGTTGTATGTATGAAGCAGGTACCGGCAACTTCCAAGGTTGATATCGATCCGGAAACCGGTGCCATGAAACGAATGTCCGGTGAGACAAGGACTAATCCATATGATCTGTTTGCACTGGAAACAGCCCTTGCGATCCGGGAAAAAACAGGCGGAACTGTAACCGTTCTTACTATGGGACCGCCTCAGGCGGAAGAGATGATCCGGGATGCTTATACCATGGGTGCTGATGAGGGCGTGATTCTTTCAGACCGAAAATTTGCGGGAGCGGATGTTCTGGCAACCTCTTATGCGTTAGCACAGGGAATCCAGGTGATCGGCGGTGCAGATCTGATCATCTGCGGAAGACAGACCACAGATGGTGACACAGCCCAGGTTGGACCGGCCATTGCAGAGCATCTGACCATCCCACATGCTGCATGGGTAGCTGAGATCATGGACGTCAATGAAAAAAGCATTCAGGTCCGTCAGGATCTTGTCAGTGTTTCCCAGGTTTCCGAGATTCCGTATCCATGTCTTTTAACCATTGACAAGGATACCTGCGTGCCACGTCTGCCATCCTATTTATTAAAGAAGGCAACTTCAGACCGTCCGGTACGGATCTTAAGCTTTGAAGATATGCCGGATCAGGATCTGAGCCGTTACGGACTGATCGGTTCCCCCACCTCTGTGGAAAAAATGTTTGCGCCGGAGGAAAGTGAAAAACAGGTTTATCTGGAAGGAACTGCAAAGGAAAAGGCAGACAAGCTTGTTGCTCTCCTGACCGGAAAGAAGATCATATAGGGGGAAGCGGAACATGGAATTTTTAAAATTTGATATAAACAAATGCGTACTCTGCGGAGTATGCGTGGAGAAATGTCCTTTTGGGGCCCTTACCATAGAGGGAAATGGAATTGTTGTAGGCGATGCCTGTCGTATGTGTGGGCTTTGCGTTCGTAACTGCCCGGAGAAAGCTATCCGGTTTGAGCAGAAGGCGAAATCCTTTGACAAGGATAAATGGAAAAACTTTCTTATCTATGTGGAGCAGGAGAGAGGAGAGATCCATCCGGTTACCTTTGAGCTGATCGGAGAAGCAAGAAAGATGGCTGTCAAAGTCGGTTATCAGGTTAACTGTGTGATCGTCGGAGGAAAAGGAACAAAGGAAAATGCGGAAAAGCTTCTGCCGTATGGCGTAGACAATGTGTACGTATATGAGCATGAAGGCTTCGAAGGCTTCCGCGCAGACTGTTATACAGACGCAGTTGCAGACTGTATCGCAGCAAACAAACCAAGCTCTGTGCTGATCGGAGCTACTGCGCTGGGGCGTTCCCTTGCACCGAGGCTTTCCACCAGATTCCATACGGGACTGACTGCAGACTGCACAACTCTGGATATCCGTTCCAACACCGATATGATCCAGATCAGACCGGCTTTCGGCGGAAATATCATGGCTCAGATCGGCATCACCAAATCAAGGCCACAGTTTGCCACGGTCCGTTATAAGGTTATGGACAAGGCAGAAAAAGTAAAAAATCCGCATGGTCAGGTGGTTGTATGTCCGGTAAATGAAAAAATGGCAGATTCCAGGATCAAGATTCTGTCATCCAGGGTCATTGATAAGGTAAAGAGCCTTGAGGAAGAGGATGTTCTGGTAGTAGCAGGCCGTGGTGTCCGGAATGAAAAGGATGTGGAAATGTGCCGGGAACTGGCAGATGCCCTTGGCGGACAGCTTGCCTTCACCCGTCCTATGGTAGAAAACGGATTCGGAGATGTTGCACATCAGATCGGACTTTCCGGAAGAACTGTCCGTCCGAAGCTGATCATCACCTGCGGCGTATCCGGTGCTATCCAGTTTACCTCCTGCATGACAGGATCTGACTGTATCGTAGCGATCAACAATGATCCGGAGGCACAGATCTTTAATGTTGCAGATTACTGCATCGTGGATGATCTGTATCAGGTTGTACCGGAGCTGACAGAACTGATAAAGAATCGGAAGGAGGATTAAGTCATGGCATATCCCTATAAAAAAATGACTTCAGAAGATTTTGACTACATCCGTTCTGTGACTGCTTCAGATCGTGTATGGGTCGGCGACGAGATCGCAAAAGAATATTATCGTGATGAGATGCCGGAGTACGGAGTTTTTCCTCCGGAGCTTTATGTGGAGGTTTTAAATAAAGAAGAGATCTCAGCCATCATGGCTTACGCATATAAAGAAAATATCCCGGTGGTATGCCGTGGCGCAGGAACCGGACTTGCAGGTGGAGCAACCTGTAAATATGGTGGGATCATGCTGTCCGTGATGCGCATGAACAAGATCTTTCCGATCGACAGAAAGAATCAGACCATCACAGCGGAGCCGGGAGCACTTCTCATCGATATCCAGGCGGCAGCAGCGGCAGGCGGACTTTTTTATCCGCCGGACCCGGGCGAAAAAACAGCTTCCATCGGCGGCAATGTTATCACAAATGCCGGTGGCATGAAAGCGGTACGATATGGACTGACCAGGGATTTTGTCCGCTGTATCGAGGCAGTTATGCCGGATGGTTCCATCATGAATTTTTCATCCAACGTTGTGAAGAACACAACGGGATATGATGTAAAAGATCTGGTGATCGGCTCAGAGGGAACCTTATGTATCCTGACTCAGGTAACGCTGAAGCTTCTTCCCGCACCGACCTGCACCTGTACCCTTGTAATGCCGTTCAGGAGTCTTGAGGAATGTGCAGACATGGTCCCGAAGGTTCTGGAGCTGCCGTTTGTGCCAACAGCCATCGAGTTTCTGGAAAGAGAACTGATCGATATCGTAAAACGCAATCTGAATAAAATGTTCCCAGTAAAACAGGGAGAAGCAGTGCTGATCGTTATGTATGATGCTTCCAGTAAACAGGAACTTGACAGCGCAGTAGAGGCAGCAGCGGAAGCAGCCCTGGCAAACGGAGCCCTGGACTGCTGTATCGCAGGCACACCGGAGCGTGCCGGAGCTGTATGGAGTGTCCGGGGCGGGATTTTGGAAGGAATGAAAGCAGATTCTGTCGCACAGGAGGAGTGTGACGTAGTTGTTCCGCGTGCAAGGATCGCAGAGTATGTAAAAGCAGCCAAAAAGATCGCAAGTGCACATGGTATCCGTGTAGAGCCCTGCGGACATTGCGGAGACGGAAATATCCATACAGAGATGCTCCGTGGACCGGAAATGAGTGACCAGGAGTGGAAGGAAGCCACTCACGCAAGTCTGGTAGAGCTGTATGCACTGTCCAAGGAACTGGGCGGACAGCTTTCCGGTGAGCATGGCATCGGAAACGGACGTCTGGAATTCTTGGAAGAATTTGCGGGACCGAGAATGATCGCTCTTTATAAAGCCATCAAGCTGGCTTTCGATGATAAACTGATCCTGAATCCGGGAAAAGTCATCGAATATAATAAATAAAAAATGGGGGAAAGAGAGATGAGTCAGAATAAATCATTACAAAGTAAAATGCCTCTGGCTATGGGACTTGCGTTCGTCGCATTTACCACACAGTTCGGAGGCGGATTCGCATCAGGAGCGCAGATCTATCAGTACTTTATCAACTACGGTATCTGGTGTCTGATCCTGCCGGCAGTGACACAGGGATTGTATGCATTGTTTTTCTGGTATGGAATGCGCTATGCTTATAAACACAAAACCTACGATTACAGAAGCTTTTCCGACAGTCTTTACGGAAAAACGAAACCGGTTATGTCCAATCTCTATGAGATTTGTTACCTGATCATGATCGGAACTGCATCAGCAGCAGCCTTTGCAACCGGCGGTTCCACACTGCAGACACTGTTCGGGATCCCATACTGGCTCTGTACACTGATCATTGCAGCATTTATCTTTGTGATCGCGCTTTTCGGAACCAATGTCGTAAGAAAATGTGCTTCTACATTAAGTGTGCTGATCATCATCGGTCTTGTACTGGTACTTGTTCCGAATATCATTGCACAGTGGGGAGATATCACAGCTTCCATCCATACTATGTCCTCCGGAGAAATGACTGTACTTTCCTCCGAGAGCGGAGCCTTTGGACCGGCTCTCTATTCAGCAGTCCTTTATTTCTTCTTCCAGCTGGCATCTGTTTCTGTTATGTACCAGCACATGGAGGATGTAACGGACGAAAAACAGATCAACAAAGCAGCGATCTGGATGTTTGTATGCAACTTCTGTGCAATGGAGCTTTCCATCCTTGGACTTCTTGCCATTGCATATGTAAGTGAACTGGCATCTGCATCGGTACCGATGCTGGTACTTGTCCAGAACGGTGTAGGCGCCGGTATCCTGACACCGATCATTTCTCTGCTGATCATCCTTGGAGCTATCTCCACAGCAGTAAATATGATCTCCGGTATTGTGACCCGCTGCGTAAATGCAGTGGAGCGTCGTATGGACAGCCCGGCGAAAAAAGCGCAGGGACACCTTGGAAGAAATGCAGTTTTTACAGCGATCTTTACATTCCTGGCATTTGCCATTGCACAGTTCGGTCTGATGACAGTTGTTAAAAAGGGATATGCATACCTTGGATATGCGGCGTTTATTACATTGTTTGTACCGTTTGTTGTACATGCCGTTGCGACAAAGGGAAAAGAGATCTGAAGAATAAAAAGCTGAACAGAAAATCCCCCGTTGATCCGTATGGCAGGATCATCAGGGGATTTTGTCAAAGTTCACAAAAATATTATAAATATTTTATTAAATATTCCAGATAGACAACATATATTTTTTCTGATACTATTACGTACAGTTATTAATAGTTACGAATCAGAAGGATTGTTACTGAAATATTTATTTATCGTCAGGCAAGACCTTATAGTAGTATAGGAATAGGTTTTCTATATACTGTAATGGTCTTTTTTTATTTGTCTGGCAGCGGGGGAACAGGAATATGGTTATCCATAAGATTTTGAATAATAATCTGATACTGTCCAGGGATGGACAGGGACATGAAGTTATTGTAAAGGGCTGCGGAATTGCCTTTCAGAAAAAGAAAGGACAGCAAGTGGAGGAGTCCAGGATCGAGAAGATCTTTACTGCGGAAAATGCCCAGATCAGCAAGGAGATACAGGGTTATCTGACTGCTATTCCGGAAAAATATCTGGATTTTGTGGAAGCTTTTGTAAATGAAGTGAAGGAAAAAAAGGGGATGAAATTAAATGACAGTATTTATTTTTCCCTTAGCGACCATATCATGGGTGCGATCTCCAGACTTGAAAACGGGATCCGCCTTCAGAATATGCTGCTTCTGGATATCAAGCAGCTTTATCATAAGGAATATGAGATCGGCTTGGAATTACTGAAAAAGGTAAATGAGATGTTCGAGGTAGATCTTTCTGCAGATGAAGCAGGATTTTTTGCATTGCATTTTGTGAATGCGGAAGATGGCGGCAAGACGGACAGCTATCAGATTTCCATTATCGTACATCAGATCCTGGACATCGTGGAGAAGTATTATGACAATATGGAATTTCAGGAGGATAATCTGTATTATCAGCGGTTTCTCACGCATCTGAAATATTTTGCTCAGAGATTCCTTCATAAAGAGCTTCACTATGATGAGAATCAGGAGCTTTTCAAGATCATCAAGGAGCAGTACAGAGAAGCTTACGGCTGTGTAAAAATGATCTATCTTATGATGGAAGAGGAATATAAATACGCTATGACTGAGGATGAAATGCTGTATCTGACGATTCATATCCAGAAGATCACAGAAGACCATAAACGTCTGAAAAATCTGTGAAAAGAGATTGTTTTATAAATTAGGTGTTAATGGATTGTTACTGAAATACGTGCTATGTGCGTATCTTTTCAGGCAAGACCTTTAATATAAATTTCAATATTTATTATTAAAGGAGGTCCCCAAATGAAAAAGGACTATGCAAAAACTGCAGACACACTGATTGCAGCGCTGGGCGGAAAAGATAATATCACCCGTCTGTTCCACTGCATGACAAGGCTTCGTTTCTATGTGAAAGACAGATCGAAGATCAACGAGAAAGAGATCTTAAAGCTTTCTGAGATCTCCGGCGTTAACTGGCATGAAGATCAGTTCCAGGTTATCGCAGGAAACGAAGTAAACGCTGTTTACAAGGCATTGGAAGACAAAGGCGTTCCTACCGATGATGCACCGGCAGCGAACTCTGACAGCTCAAAGAGTGTTGTTTCAAAAGTTATCGATGCCATCACCGGATGTATGACCCCGATGATCCCTGCCCTGACTGCAGCCGGTATGATCAAAGTTGTACTTACCCTGCTGACAACTTTTCATCTGGTATCAGAAACAAGCAGTACCTACCAGGTGATCAGTTTTATCGGAGATGTTACTTTCTACTTCATGCCGTTCCTGATCGCAGCAAATGCTGCCAAGGTTTTCCGCGTGAACCAGTCACTGGCACTGTTTATTGCCGGTGTTTACTTAAGCCCTACCTTTGTAACTATGGTAGCTGGTGATGCGGCCATCACACTGTTTGGTCTGCCGATCACAAAAGCAACTTATTCTTATTCCGTTATTCCGGTTATCCTGATGGTATGGATCACACATTATATTGAGATTCTGGTTGATAAGATCACACCGAAAATGGTAAAACTGATCCTGAACCCGACACTGGTAATTCTGATCAGTGCACCGATCGCCCTGATCGTAGTTGGACCGATCGGAACAATTATTGGTAACGGACTTGCGGTAGCCATCAACTTCCTGTCCGTAAAACTTGGTTTCATTATTGTAGGTATCCTTGCAGCAACCTTCCCGTTCATCGTTATGACCGGTATGCACCATGCGCTGACACCGATCGGACTGAATGCCATTGCAACCGGTGGTACCGATACACTGATCTTTGTATCTCAGGTATGCTCTAACCTTGCACAGTCCGGAGCTTCTCTTGCAGTAGCTGTAAGATCCAAGGACAGCAACATGAAACAGCTGGCAAGTGCAGCAGGTGTTTCCGCTCTTATGGGTATCACAGAGCCTGCTCTGTATGGTGTTACACTGAAACTGAAAAGACCGGTTGTAGCAGCTTCTATCGCAGCCGGAATCGGTGGTATCGTAGGAGGACTTCTTCAGGTTTCTCTTTACATTGCACAGAATTGTATCATGGCGATCCCGGCGTTTATCGGCGAGAAGGGATTAATCAATCTGATTTATGGAATCATTATGATCGTGGTATCTTTTGTAGCTGCTTTTGTTCTTACGCTTATCTTCGGATTTGAGGATGTAAAGGCTGAGACAGAGGATGAAGTACAGAACACAGATACAGAAAAACAGCCGGCACAGCAGAACGCTCCGCTTGTAGATAAGATCGAGCTTTGTGCACCGGTAGCAGGAACTGTAAAAGCACTTTCCGATGTTCCGGATAAAACTTTTGCGGATAAGGTTTTAGGTGACGGAGCAGCAATCGTTCCATCAGAAGGAAAGGTTTATGCACCGGCAGATGGTACGGTGGCAAATATCATGGACAGCAAACATGGAATCATGTTTGTGACAGAAAGTGGAGCAGAAATTCTGATCCACATCGGACTTGATACTGTAAATTTAAATGGTAAATATTTTAAATCCCATGTTTCTGATGGAGATAAGGTAAAAAAAGGAAAGCTTCTTGTGGAATTCGATATGGATGCCATTAAGAAAGAAGGATATGATCTGATCACACCGGTTGTTGTGACCAATATTTCTGATTATATCAAAGCAGTATGCATGGAAAAAGAAGATGCAGCTGTAAATGCAGGAGATAAATTCCTGACTATTGTATAAGAATAACAACGAAACATCAGGCGGAGATAACAGATCCGCCTGATGTTTGTAAAAAGGAGAAAATTAAAATATGAAAAATTATAACCGTATGCCGGAAAACTTTCTCTGGGGCGGAGCAACCGCTGCAAACCAGTATGAAGGCGGTTGGGATGAGGATGGCAGAGGCCCGTCCATTGCAGATATCCTGACAGGAGGAAGTGTGGATAAGGAACGTCGTCTTACACCGCCGGCACCGTTACCGGAAGAATTTTATCCCAATCACCAGGCGACTGATTTTTATCATCACTGGAAAGAGGATATTGCTCTTTTTGCAGAGATGGGATTTAAGGTATATCGTTTTTCTATTTCTTGGTCCAGAGTGTTCCCAAATGGGGATGAGGAAACTCCAAATGAGGAAGGCCTTAAGTTCTACGACAATGTGATCGACGAACTGAGAAAATATAACATTGAGCCGCTGATAACGATCTCTCATTATGAGAATCCCCTTCATCTTTCTCTGGAGTATGGCGGATGGAAAAATCGTAAGATGATCGATTTCTATCTTCGATTTGCAAAGGTTTTATTTGAGAGATATAAAGGTAAGGTAAAATACTGGCTGACTTTTAATGAGATCAATATGCTGACGCAGGACTTTGGTGCGGTATTCTGTGCAGGAATGCTGGACCCGAAGGATGTATGTGAGCAGAGCCGTTATCAGGCAATGCATCACCAGCTGGTAGCAAGTGCACTTGCAGTTTCCATGGCTCATGAGATCGATCCGGAGTTTATGCTTGGCTGTATGCTTGCTTATCACAATGGTTATCCATATACTTGCCATCCGGATGATATCTTATATGCACAGCAGTTTGGGCAGATCCACAATTCCATTGCCGGTGATGTTCATGTAAGAGGATATTATCCGGGATTTGCAGCGAGATACTTTGAGGAGCACGGAATCCAGCTGGAGGTTCTTCAGGAGGATAAAGAGATCCTCAAGAAGGGTACGGTGGACTTTTTCACCATCAGCTATTATTCCAGTAGCTGTGTCAGCGTGACAAAGGACGGAGAGAAAACGGCCGGAAATGGAAGTGACAATCTGAAAAATCCATATCTGAAAGCTTCCGACTGGGGCTGGCAGATCGATGCAACTGGTCTTCGCTATGTTCTGAACCAGATCTATGACCGCTATCAGATTCCGATCATGATCGTGGAAAATGGTCTTGGGGCGGTGGATCAGCTGACAGAGGATGGAAAGATTCACGATGATTACCGTATTGAATATATGCGCCGCCATATAGAGCAGATGAAGGAAGCAATCCATGACGGAGTAGATCTGATCGGCTACACCTGCTGGGGCTGTACAGATCTTGTCAGTGCCTCCACTGGAGAATTCAAGAAGCGTTATGGCCTTATCTATGTAAATAAAAATGATGACGGGACCGGAGACTTTTCTAGAATCCGCAAAGATTCTTTTTACTGGTACAAAAAAGTGATTGAATCCTGCGGGGAAGAGCTTTAACTGAATCAACTGCGAAGCAGTTATCTGGTGTAGAATTATGTAGCGAATGCGGTTGCTTTTATCCGGTTGACGACAAAATCCTGGAGTATGACAATGTACTCCGGGATTTTTTTGGAAGGTTGACTTTTGCACGGTAAAGTGTAATACTTATTGTAAGTGACGAATGTGAGGAGTGTTTTTTATGCCGGATGAAAAAGTACTGCAGGTAGCGATACTTATATGGGGATGTGTATTTTGTGCCATAGCTGCATTATGTATATTTCTGAGCAGTAATTATGACAGGGAAAAGCGTCGGTATCTTATCCTGATGGAGAGTTTTGCTTCCCTGTTATTGCTGATGGATGCCATGGCGCATATTTTCAGCGGATATCCCGGAGTTCCGGGCAATGTGATGGTCCGTATTTCGAGTTTTCTCGTATTCCTTTTAAGTGACGTAGTCCTGCTGTGTTTTCACATTTATGTGTGTGTTTATCTGTTTTCGAAGAGGGAGCGGAGAACATTAAAAAGAGTAAAAGCCGGATATGTTATTGCTGCTGCAGGGGTTGCTTTTGTGGTGATCTCGCAGTTTACTCACTGGTATTATTACATAGATGGGGATAATTGTTATCATCGGGCACCGTTATATATTATGTCAATTCTTTTTTCGGCAGCAGGCTTGCTCATTGATCTTACGCTTCTGCTCCAGTACAAAAAGAGAGTCAGCAGGAAGCTCCTGTTCTCTATGCTGTCATGCATTGTACTTCCGGCAGTGGCGGCAGCTGTGCAGGTATTCAGGTATGGAATGTCGCTGATCGATTTTTCTGTTGGTATTTCCATGATCATTATGTTTATCGTGACGATGACGGAGCTGAATCAGGAAATGTATCAGCTGATAAGCAGAGAGGGTAAGATAAAGGAAAGACTTGAGATCGCAACGATACTGAATAAATGCATTGCAGAGCTGATATCAGGAGAAGATGAAGATGCGGCGATCTCCAATCTGCTGCGTATTATCAGCGGGTATTTTGACGGAGATCGCAGTTATATTGTTCAGATCGATGAAAAGAGGAATGTCTGTACAAATACCTATGAGTATGCCATGAACGGAGTGACTGCTGAGAAGGATAATCTTCAGGAGGTTCCCATGGAAATGCTGGATATCTGGATGGACAGCTTTCGGAAAAATGGCCTGTATTATATTCCGGATATTGAGGAGGAGCAGGGGCAGCCGTATTATGAGACTCTGAAGATGCAGGACATTACCAGGCTGCTGGCCGTTCCTTTAAACAGTGACGGAAAGATCATAGGATTTCTCGGGGTAGATAATCCGAGACTGCATTATGAGGATCATACGCTGCTGTCATCCATACAGTACTTTTTAACGGACAGCCTGAAAGCCAAGGAGCGTAAGGCGTGTCTGCAGTACATGAGCTACCGTGATATGCTGACGACCTTGTATAACAGGAACAGGTATATTCAGGTTTTGGAAGGCATGCAGGCAAAAACAGTGATAAAAACAAGCGTAGCATATATTGATATCAATGGTCTGAAACGGGTGAATGATCTTTACGGACATGAGGCCGGAGACAGGCTGATCATAAATACAGCGCGTTCCATGCTTGCGATTCTGCCGGAAAATGCTTACCGGGTAGGTGGCGATGAATTTGTACTCATCTGTTTTGATATGGATGAGAAGATTTTTCGGAGTAAGGTCCGGGATATCTGTGATAGCATTGCTGCCAAAAGGATCAGTGTTTCTGTTGGTGTTGTCTGGGAGGAAAGCTCTTCGGAGCTTGAGACAATGCTGAGAAGAGCAGATGATCTTATGTATGCGGAAAAAAAGAAATATTATGAAAAGCATGGAACGATGTGAAGGTATGCAGCAGAGAGCAGAGTGTACGAGGAATGTCCGAGATACTGCAGCTGATTGATCGTCAGATGTAAGGTTACCGGCCGTCGGAAATTACGCATTGGTTTTGAATAAAAAAATAAAGCTCCCTGTTTTGCGATTGTGAAACAAGGGGCTTTATTTATAAGAAACGTTTATTTCAAAAAATATTTTCTATTATTATTAGGACCATCATGTGATACGTCAGGCATTTCGTTTAATATAGCTCTGGTTCGTGGAGAGCTTAATTTTATATAAGAAGCGATATCGCTTGTTTTTGAAGGCCCGTTTTTGGACAGATATTTTTTTATTTTATTCATATGTTGAAAGGTTTTATTGCTTGTTTTATTGCTTGTTTTATCGCTTGTTTTTATCGCTTGTTTTTTACTGCTTGTTTTTGTACGTCGCTTTTTCTTAATAGTAAGAACTAAGATAGTGCGGTCTGGATCAAATTCTTCTTCAATGATTGGCTCAGGCCACCCCTGATCTGCCCAAGTATTAAAAATATTTGGAACACCACTTCCGGCACGTTCACCTATATTGATGAGATTAAACATTTTCATCAATATTTTATTTCGAGGGTCTGATATTCCACCTTTACGCATCTGTTGTTTACCAGTTCGGGAATAACCAGGGTTTTCAAATATTATTTTTTCAGTATTTTTTCTGATAACAATACCACGTACGCCATAAAAATCAGCGTTTATTAAACAATTGGCTAATGCTTCTCTGAGGGCTTCGTGAATAGGTGTATCATCGATACGATTTCCATCAACAGTCTTAAAAGGGATTTTTATATCCGTGATAAGTTTGTTATAAACTCTGAAATAAAAATCACAGATATTACCAGACCATTCTCCAGAACTGGATTGTAAGCGGTCTGTCCAGCGTATTGAAGGATCAAGTATTTCCTGATAATCGAGAAAATACTCAGGAAAATGACGAACAATATTATATTCATCTCCAAACATAAGCATTCCGGCAGCTGTTGGATGTAATTGCTTATCGATATTTGAAATAGCGGCAGCTCCTATGCTGCGAAGATACTCAAAATCATCCAGGCGGCCAAAAGGATGTGCTGGTTTCAATGATCTGTGACGGTTTCTGTATCCCTGTATGGTTTCATAGTTCAGATCAGTCATAGGAACGTCATCAAGAACACTCATATCCATAGTATTATCAGTTTGATCTCGAATCATTGTTTTAACCTGGAGTTTGGTACAGTGATAATCTCCTTCGTGATTTCTGCGAAAAGTTCCATTAAAAATATCATCATTAATATAAACCGGTTTTTGTTCACGGCGAGCCATTGGAACATAAATTACAATGATCATATCATCATTGAGTTTAAAGGTTTCTACATCAGTGTCGGTGAGAAGATTTATATTTACCTTTTTTCGATTGTTTATAGTATCCCAGAATTCTTTTAATAATTTGCCTTGATTTTCTGCTTTTAATCCTGTAGTTCTCCAGCTTCCGTCTTTATTTTCAGCAACTCCCAGGATGATTACTCCGCCATAGCAGTTGGCAAATGCAGAGTAGGTATCCCATAAAGAAGATGGTAATCCACCATTGGATTTCTTTACTTCGCGGCGATTATCTTCTTTGTACAAGTCGAATTTAGTAATATCAAAGATATTGGACATTGTAATCACCTCATGAAAAATATATTATTATTTTTATATAATTGGATTAATCGTATCAAAGTAAAAAAGAAAAATCAATTAAAAGACTAGAAATTTTCTGTAACGTTTTTGAGATCAGTGCGTCTTATAAGTGAGAAGGGAGGAAAAGAAAGAACCGATGAATATTGAGGAACTTTACCGGACATATTTTGACATTGTATATCGGTATATCCGTTCTGTCTCACGGGATGGAGCGCTGGCTGAGGAAGTGACCCAGGAGACATTTTTTAAGGCGCTGAAAAAAGCAGATCAGTTCCGTGATGACTGCGATGTGCGGGTGTGGCTTTGCCAGATTGCAAAGAATACGTTGTACGACCATCTGAAAAAGCAGAAAAAGCAACTTCCCGGAGAGGAGCAGCCGGAAACAGCAGAAAGCCATGGTGGAGAAATTTTTGAGGAAAAGCTGGCACAGCGGAGTCAGGCTATGGAGATCCACAAAGTTTTGCATGGCCTTTCGGAACCGTATAAAGAAGTTTTTTCCCTGCGGACATTCGGAGAGCTTAAGTTTAGTGAGATCGGAATGCTTTTTGGAAAAAGTGAAAACTGGGCGCGGGTGACTTATTACCGTGCAAGAGTAAAGATCAGAGAGGAGCTGGAATATGAAGATTACATGTGACGTAATACAGGATCTGATGCCATCTTATATAGATGGGATATTAAGCGAAGACAGTCGGGCGCTGGTGGAAGAACATATGGGAACCTGTCAGGAATGCAGAAAAATGTTGGAGATCATGAAAGAAGAGCAGGGAAAAGAGCAGGCCCGGATAAGATCATCTGTAGCTTCTGTAGCAGGATGTGGAACTGGTGGGACGGAAAATACTGAAAGTAATGCAAATACCGGAAGCGTAGCCGCACTGAAAAAAATCCGGAGAAAATTAATAATACGCAGAGTGCTGACAGCAGCAGTGGCAGTTATCCTGACACTCATCGCTGCGGCAGCAGGCTACAATCACTGGTATTTCAACGAAAAATACATGACCCTGGAAAATAGCGGAATGTACGTAAAAAATAATAGATTGTATTCTTCCAATAATCTCATCAACCGAATGAAAGTACAGTACACGGAAGATGGAAAAACAGAGTTCGTCTACGCCATTGACGCGCCATATGCAGGAACTCTGGAACTGAAAGGCGATGACATGCTGCTTCAGGATTTTTCCAAAAAGACAGAGGAAGTATCACCGGAAGATGATAGCATCCCGGAAACGGTAACAGAGGTTTATTATATGAGTGAGGAGGCCGGAAAGAAGAGTCTGGAATTAACAGAGCTGGAAGCAAAGGGAGATCTGGATGCAGCGGAGAAAATTGTGGATGAGATGAAACAGGAATCGAAGCTGATATGGTCGGAACAAGAGGATAGAAATACCGCATCGTCTATGTTAAAATAAAACCTGGACAGTACAGTGAAAAAGTTCTATAAAAATTCTGTGCTGTAGGCAAAAAAAAAGACAGCAGTGAATTTACGTATTTACTGCCGAAGAACAGGGGGACATAAGATGTTATTTGTATGCTATCCAAAATGCAGTACCTGCAAAAAGGCTCAGAAATGGCTGGATGAGAGTGGCGCAGAATATACTTTGCGTGATATTAAGACGGACAATCCAACTGCAGAGGAACTGAAAGCCTGGTGGGAAAAAAGCGGTCTTCCGCTGAAGCGTTTCTTCAATACCAGTGGAAATATTTATAAAGAGATGAAACTGAAAGATAAACTTCCGGAGATGAGTGAGGAAGAGCAGCTTGCGCTTCTTGCAACAGACGGGATGCTTGTGAAACGACCAATCCTTGTTGGGAAAGACAAGGTGCTGGTGGGCGCTAAAGAAAAAGAATGGGAAGAGTATCTGAAATCATGAAAAAGAAACTGAATTATGCGGATATCGTTAAGGAAACCGTGATTCTCACCGTAGCAGTGGCGATCATCGCAGCAGCGGTATATTTTTTCCTGGTGCCAAGCCATACGTCGGTCAGCAGTATTTCCGGTCTTGGAATCGTGCTTTCCAACTTTGTGCCGCTGCAGCTGTCGGCGATTACCATGATCCTGAATGTGGTATTGCTGATCATTGGATTTTTTACCTGTGGAAGAGAGTTTGGAGTTAAGACGGTTTATACCAGTGTAATGCTGCCGTTGTTTCTGGGATTGTTTGAGATCATTTTTCCAAATTTCGGTTCCATGACAGATAGCCAGGAACTGGATGTTCTGTGTTATATTCTGGTAGTGAGTGTGGGACTTAGCATTCTTTTTAACCGGAATGCATCCTCAGGCGGACTGGATATCGTGGCGAAGATCATGAATAAGTATCTCCACATGGAACTTGGAAAAGCCATGTCTCTTTCCGGTATGTGCGTGGCACTTTCCGCGGCGCTTGTGTATGATAAAAAGACGGTGGTCTTAAGTATTCTGGGAACGTATTTTAACGGAATCGTTCTGGATCATTTTATTTTTGACAATAATATCAAGCGGCGTGTCTGCATCATCACGAAAAAGGAAGAGGAGCTGAGGCAGTTTATCATTCATGACCTGCACAGCGGAGCCACGATCTATGAGGCCATCGGAGCCTATAACATGGAAAAACGCCGTGAGATCATCACCATCGTAGATAAAGGTGAATATCAGAAGCTGATGAAGTTTATAAACCAGGAGGACCCGAAAGCGTTTATCACGGTTTATAATGTATCGAATATGCGGTATCAGCCGAAGAAATAAGAATATTTTGCTGGAATAAAAAAACTCCCGGGACAAAAGGCCCGGGAATTTTTTTGCCATATTTTACAGGAAAATATATTTCAGGATAAACAGCACTGCCAGTACATACATCAGAGCGCTGATCTTCTTTTCTTTTGCCTTACCTGTGATCAGGTTGATGGCTACGTATGTGATAATTCCCATGGAGATACCTTCGGAAATGCTGTAGAAGAACGGCATTGCGATGATACATACATAACATGGGATCGCCTCGGACATATCGCTGAAATCAATGCTGATAACATTGCTGAGCATGTACAATCCAACGATCACCAGAGCCGGAGCTGTGGCAAAGGACGGGATTGCCAGGAAGATCGGAGACAGGAACAGGGACAGGCCAAATAAGATGGCAGTTGTCACTGCGGTAAGTCCGGTTCTTCCGCCTTCGGATACACCGGAAGCACTTTCTACGAAGGTAGTGGTTGTGGATGTACCAAGAACTGCACCGGCAGTTGTTGCAACTGCATCTGCAAGAAGTGCGCCCTTGATGTTAGGAAGCTTGCCATTTTCATCCAGCATGCCTGCTTTAGAAGAGACACCAACGAGAGTTCCAAGAGTATCAAAAAGATCTACAAATAAAAATGCAAACAGGATAACAAGGAAATTCAGTGAGAAAACTCCGTCAAACTGCAGCTTCGCAAAGATCGGAGCAAGACTCGGGATAGAGAGTCCGTTGCTGAAATCCGGGAGCAGGCTGTAGAAGCCGATTTCCGGGTTCGGAATATAAAGTCCGGCGAACTGACAGATGATTCCAAGTCCCCATGTGATCAGGATACCCCAGAGGATGTTTCCCTTTACATTTTTAACAACCAGGATTCCTGTTACGATGATACCGATCAGAGCCAGGATAACGGTGATCCCCACATTGTTGAAGGAAGCCTCTACACCCTTGGCTGCGTTGTAGCCATCTACAGAGAAAAGCTGCAGCAGAGTGGAGCCGCCGATCACGATATTGGCATTCTGTAATCCTACAAATGCAATAAAAAGACCGATACCAACACTGACTGCGGATTTCAGGTTCAGAGGGATCGCATTGAAGATCGCTTCACGTACATTGGTAAGTGAAAGAACGATAAATACGATACCTTCTGCAAAAACTGCAGTCAGTGCATACTGCCAGCTGTATCCCATACCGATAACAACTGTATAGGCAAAGTATGCGTTCAGACCCATTCCGGGTGCCAGTGCGAACGGGTAGTTGGCGAAGATTGCCATCAGCAACGTTCCCAGGAAGGCTGCCAGTGCGGTAGCTGTGAATACAGCTCCGGAATCCATGCCGGTTGCGGACAGGATGTTCGGGTTAACTGCCAGGATATAGGCCATTGTCATGAAGGTGGTGATACCTGCCAGAACCTCTGTTTTAGCGTCCGTTTTATTTGCGGACAGCTTGAAGATTTTTTCTAACATATTTCTTTCCCTTTCTTAAATATGTTTTTGGACAACATGTCTATTTTATCATATAAAAATTTCGTATGCAATCGTTAGTGCTTAACAGATATTGTTATGTAAGGTAATTTTTTGCAAAATACTTTTACAAGCAGGTAATTTGTGTGTAAAATACAGAAAAGAGAGTATTCGATTTACAGACGGGTTTATTTTGCAATGAAAGGGGGATGGATAATGTCTGAGAAAAAACTGCGGAATATTACAGATGTGCTTTGCTTTCTGATGATCCTTGGGTACGTGATGTATCTTGTGGCCACCTGGGGAAATCTGCCGGAGAGGGTGCCGATCCATTTTAATGCTCATGGGATCCCGGACCGGTATGGGAAGAAGGGCAGCCTTCTTCTGGAGCCGATTTTGGGGCTGCTGATCTTGGCACTTCTGATGTTCTGTCAGAGATTTCCACAGTGGTGGAATTATCCGGTTGAGGTGACAGAGGAAAACAGAGAGCATATCTTTGAAATCGCGTCAAAAATGATGTCTGTGATCAAGCTGTTATCCATTGGAGTATGTCTTGATGCCGGGATCAGCGGGAATCTGGGAACGGCACCTATGTGGCCGGTGTGGATACTGATCACAGGGATTTTCGTGACATTGATCCTGGGGATCCGGGGGATATATAAGGCTGGTAAAGAAAATGGCATGGATGAGGAGGATAAATCGTGAAGCGGTCGCGTTTGTGATCATGCAGAAGAGTGGAAGGGAAATGTTCGATTTATTGTACTGAATATGGATGGAACCAGCGAAAGCGGATCGCGAATATCCGCTTGGCGAAATTATAATAAAAACAGGAAAGGAATCTCAGGAGGATATGGTAGATACAAGAACAGATGAGCTTTACAGAGCGCTTCAGGATAAGGGATATCCCGATGAGCTGTGCCGGGAAATCGCCTATAAACATATGAATACCGATTACACAGCTACACGGATGCTGGGGTATTTATACAGGGTGACAAGTCCCAGAGTGGAGGATGTGATCGATGAGATGCTGGCGATCTTAAGTGATAGGGAAGCCATCGTCCGGAAGAAAGAGCTGGAGCACGCCCAGGCTACGATCAACAGCGTGTATCGGGAGGGTTTGTAACGGAAATCCCGGAGCTTTGCCAGTGCTGGCGGATCAGAAGCTTCATCCTTTAAGGAAAATCAGGAGATCATGGCTCTGGAGCATCATCTCCTTCCGCAGAAATTCATCATTGATAACTACATCAATATGAACGCACACTTTAATTTTATCCGTTTCTTTTAAACAGTATTGTTATTACGGTAGTGATTACTCTGATCGTAATTTATGCAAGTAATTGAAGATGGAAAAAATAGTAATTGTATTAACTGATAAACCATAGTATAATACAAATATGAACACAACATATAAATCAAACAACAATGTCGTCTATTCCTGTAAATACCAT
>NZ_JBDGAB010000020.1:41990-58811 GCF_040910705.1 Blautia sp. RTP21359st1_E11_RTP21359_211015 | reverse complement strand
ACTTTGGACACCATACTACATGGTATTTACAGGAATAGACGACATTGTTGTTTGATTTATATGTTGTGTTCATATTTATATTATACTATGGTTTATAAAACGCATTGGATAAAAAAAACACCGTCTCACAGACAGTGCACCTCATTTCATGCAACTGGCTGCCATTTTACAGGCCCTATAGCTTTGCGTCCCAGACTTTCATCTGGTTTGCCGATCATCCTTATTAAGCTTTTATACGTATCCTAAAAAACTGGTTTTATTATACTACAGCGCTCTACTTTACACAAGAAAAAACATTACCGTTTTAACGCTTGAAAACACAAAAAAAGAGATTGCTCCAAAACAGAGAAAAATACTTTATCCCCACGAAAAAAAATCCCCGCTGTCTGACTGAAATCAGACAACAGGGATTTTTTATCAGATCATCCGATCGCTGCGATCACTTCTACCTCGCAGAGAACGTTCTTTGGCAGTGTCTTGACTGCAACACAGGAACGTGCAGGTTTATTTACGAAATATTTGGCATATACTTCATTAAATGCCGCAAAATCGTTCATATCTGCAAGGAAGCATACTGTCTTGATCGCATTCTCATAGCTGGAACCGGCAGCTTCCAGAACTGCTCCGAGATTCTTCATAACACGGTCAGCCTGCTCCTCGATGGTTGTGCCAACTACCTCTCCAGTTGCCGGATCCACCGGGATCTGACCGGATGTGTAAAGTGTATCTCCATGGATGATAGCCTGGGAGTATGGTCCGATTGCTGCAGGTGCTTTGTCTGTATGTACTGTCTTCATAATAGAATTCCCCTTTCATGAACATTTCGGATACTTCTCTGGCGGAAATATCCATCAGGATCTTGCTCAGCTGTTTTTTATTCTAACTCACAGATCACCCCTGGTCAAGGTCCATATTCAGATAATTATAAACAATACCGGAAATATCCCGGATATGCGAAACTGCATCCCCAGGTTTACAGTCTTCTGACATCACACAGAGGATATATGTAGTCTTTTCTCCATATACAATGGCGATATCATGCTGGTCCGTATCCGTTTCTCCAGTCTTATTTGCAATTTCCACGGACACAGATATCCCGCTGGGGATCTTAGTAGTAACCTGCTGGTTCAGAAGCAGGTTCAGCATAGCCTCCGAAGCTTCTTTCGATACACATTCTCCTTTATAGATCCGGGAAAGAAGCTCTGCGCAGTCTTTTACGGAAGTGGTGTTCCTACCACCGAGGCCGACGTCCTTTGAAGAGGACGGGCTTAAGATGTGCTGTACGGAAGTATCTGCAAATTTCTGTTCCGCAAGAAATCCATTTACAGCCTGTGCTCCGTCCTTAAAAACACCCGATGCTGTCTGCAGACGTACCAGCTCATTAAAGGATTCATTGTCACTGACTGTGATCATATTCCAGAGAAGGTCATTGACCTTTGTGGATACGAACGGATCTGTAACATCTTTTTTCATTTTTGCCGCTTCGTTCTGAAGGACTGCATCCATGTTGGCATAGGTCTGAGCCATGACAAACACTTTGATCAGACTGGCTGAGTACAGTGATTGACTGTTCTGTTCAAACTCCTGATCACTGGTCAGATCCTTTACATAAACGCTCCATGTACCCTCATAGGTTCCAAGAAGATCCGCAAGCCGTTTCTCAAGGCCATCCATTCCCAGATCTTTCGTCTCGACTTTTCCGGATTTATCCACGGAAAATCCCTCCGGAGTCTCTCCCTCTTCCTGGCGCAGAACGCCGTTTTCTCCGCCAAAATAATAATATCCGTCAAACATCTGTCCTGCAGCATTCATTTCCAGATAATGGATACCTGGATCTGTGACCATTTTTCCATATTCATCAAAATAATACAGCCCGTTGTATGTTGTTTTGTCCACCACCAGCTCATCCATATAACGTACCTGTGGAGAGGCGCTGAGTTTTCCCAGATTGTTTACCATATAACAGCCGTCAAAAGAAACTTCCTCACCGCTACCGTCTTTTGCCGGAGCCTTCAGATCGGTGATCTGGACCATATGCGAGTTTCCCGCTGTAAATTTACCGCTTTCGTCGTGATAATAATATCCATCAAAAACCGTTCCGTCGATCTCAAAATGATCAAAATAATACACTGCCGGAGTATTTTCTTTGGTTCCATCTTCATTCAGGCAGTAAAAGCCATTGCTTTTCAGAATATATTTCCCGCTTTCACCGGGAATTGGAAGTATCTGGGACTCCTCCGTAACAGAACCAAGGCTTCCCTGTGCCGTCTGCTGCACTGTTGTCGCAAAAACCGGCTGTGCGAGCATCACTGTGCTCAGACAAAATGCCAATGCTTTATATATTTTTTTTCGTCTCATATACTTCTTTCACTTTTCTTATGATCCTATTTTACAGTTTCTTGTCCTGATCCGGCATCCACACATTCCTCCAGTAATTTTCCAGATAAAGACTCTATAAGTATATCGGATTTCTCCGTTCTGTCAAGTAAACCTCTTCCAGAACGTCTCCACTGCACCTTCTACCGTATCCAGCCTGCAGCCTGTACGGTCCTGCCATTCCCTGGGAAAGATTTCCTGGTAATCCCGATCCCAGAAGCGGTCATCCAGAAGCAATATCACTCCTTTATCCTCTTTTGTGCGGATCACGCGCCCGGCGGCCTGAAGCACCTTGTTCATACCCGGATAGCGATATGCATAATCAAAACCACAGTGATTCTTTTTATCGTAATACTCTTTCAAGATCTCACGCTGACTGCCGATCTGGGGAAGTCCGGTTCCTACGATCACTGCCCCGATCAGACTTTCCCCTGTCAGATCAACACCCTCAGAAAAAATCCCTCCAAGAACACAGAACCCTACCAGGGTACCTTCCCGTTCCTGAAATTCCTCCAAAAATCCTTCCCGTTCCTGTTCTGTCATATCCGGCGTCTGACACACGCAGCGCACCCAGTCTACGGAAAATTCTTCCTCATAAACCTGCAGTACGTCTTCCATAAGACGATACGACGGAAAAAACACCATATAATTTCCCTGCCTCTGCCAGACACATCTGGCAATATATCCGGCGATCTTCCGGTATTCTGCACGATTTCTCCGGGTATACCGGCTGCTTACGTCGCTGCCGATAAGAATCCTGCGGTTTTCTTTTGGGAAAGGAGACTGCACATAAATCCCATAGGCATCACGGTCTGTTGTCAAAAGCTCCCGGTAATAGAGCATGGGAAACATTGTAGCTGAAAAGAAAATTGCACTTTTTCCTTTTTTCAGGTATTCTCCCAGATTTTCTGCCGGATTCACACAGAACAGCATCAGACGAAATCCTTCTTCTGCGCTGTTTTCGGTATATACTACATAATTTTCATCTACCAGCTCTGAAACATTTAAAAAATCACGCACTATAAAATAAAATTCCAGTATTTCCCTGCGTAGTTCTTCTTCCAGTTCTTTTTCCTCCAGTATTTCTTCCAGCTCACCTGATATCGTAAGAAATGTGATCGGCAGTACTCCGGGATTGGGCAGCACCTGATACCCTTTTCCTGTTTCCGCAAGATTCTCTTCCAGTTCCATCATCTGGCGATTTGCTTTATCCAGTGCTCTGGCCAGTTTTGAAAACCTCTTTCTTATCTTCTTTCGAAGTGCTACCAGACTCTGACGGGAAATACCGGCACTGTACATCTCTCTGCCACGTTCTACCAGATTATGTGCCTCATCGATCAGAAAAATATGATCCCCGGAAATATTTTCCCCGAAAAAACGTTTCAGATGAACATTGGGATCAAACACGTAATTATAATCACAGATGATCCCGTCTACCCAGATTGAAAGATCCAGACACATTTCAAAAGGGCACACCTGCCATTTTTCTGCATGAGCACGGATCACTTCTCTGGAATATACCTCTTCAGTGGTCCAGAGCTCATAAACCGCATCATTTACCCGGTCAAAATGCCCCTTTGCATAAGGACATTTCTCCGGTGTACATTCCGGAGTATCCTGAAAACACAGTTTTTCCTTTGCCGTGATCGCCGTTACCTTGAATTTCAGACCTTTTTCCCGCAGGATGTGAAATGCCTCCTGCGCCACAGTTCCTGTGATGGTTTTTGCGGTAAGATAAAAAAGTGTTTCACCTTTTCCCTCACCGATGGCGCGCACGGACGGAAAAATGGCAGACATGGTTTTTCCCACACCGGTAGGCGCCTGAACAAATAAGGTCTTCCCGCTGGAAACCGTATGGTACACACCACTAACAATATCCCGCTGCCCTTCTCTGTATGGAAACGGAAACTGCAGATCCTTCATGGATGCATTTCTCTCTTTTTTCCAGTTAAGAGAATATGCGATCCATTTGTGATAGGCATCCAGAAGCTTCTGATACCAGCCTTTAAGCTCCTCTATGGAAAAATCCTCACGAAATCTCCTGGTTTCTTCCGTCTCAAGATGAGCGTAGGTCATCTGAATGTGGATTTCAGAAATCCCTTCTTTTTCTCCCCAGATCATTCCGTAACACATGGCCTGGGCACGGTGGACAGGTATTGGCATGTCCATTGCCTGGACATTTCCGTAAGTCCCCTTGATCTCATCAATATAAACGGCTCCGTCCTCTGTAAAGATCCCATCTGCACGGCCCTCGACCTGAATGACCACATCGTCGTATTCACTTTCTTTTTTCAGAGAAACCTCTGCCTGATAATCGCCCTTCATACTCCGCTGTATCTTGCGGTGAAGCCTTCCGCCTTTTAACATGGCTTCCTTATCTCCGGATGTCCCACTGCTGTTATCCAGATCTCCGCTCCTCAGTATAAATTCCACAAGATTTCTGACAGAAATCCGCACTCTTGGTTTTTCCATATTTTCACTCCCGGCAGCTGCCGGAATTCCAGTCCGGCAGCTATTCTTTTTCCATGCTATACCAGGATTATACCATAAAATATGATCCGAAAGCTTCCCATAATAAAAAGGACGCATGTTCTGCTTTTCTTCTCATGAACTGCGCCCTTTTATCACCGTTTTTCTTTATTCATATTTCTCAACCTGCTGCATACTTGGAAAGAACACGATTAAAATCCTCATCTTCTCCGTAACACTTTACTGTCAGAGTCTTTGTCAGATCCAGACTCAAAAGTCCGAGGATCGACTTTGCATCAATGATAATACGGTTATAAAATACATCAATATCAAAATTACATCTGCTGGCTGCACTGACAAACTCCTGTGCACTTTTTTCATCCAGTTTGATCTGTTTCTCCATAGCTGACCGCCTGCCTTTCTGATTTTTTCATATTTCAGTTTTACACAAAAGTTAAGTTTTTGTCAATACTGTTTATTTCATATCAAACTTTTTTCGACACAATGTACAATATCTTTGTCTTTCCTTTGGAAATCCTGTTGAATTTGATTGTATTATTTTTAGATAAATCTTGGATTTTTCCAAAAAAATCCGCCGCAGGACGGTATGTTACACGTACTGCGGCGGTTTTAAATAAATCGGATATTCGGAATCCGCTTTGCTACTTCCTCATAAACAAAATCCGTTTCCGGATTTATATCAATCGGATATTCGAAATCCGCTTCGCTACTTTCTCATAAACAAAATCCGTTTCCGGATTTATATCAATCGGATATTCGGAATCCGCTTCGCTACTTCCTCATAAACAAAATCCGTTTCCGGATTTTGTTTATATCCGTGTCAGAACAAAAATATCGTAGATTGCTCTGACTGCTTTTTCGAAATCACGATTCTCTACACCGATGATGATATTCAGTTCACTGGAACCCTGGTCGATCATTTTTACGTTTACATTTGCATGGGCAAGAGCAGAGAAGATCCTTCCTGCAGTGCCTCTCTGGGATTTCATTCCACGACCAACAACTGCGATCAGTGCAAGGTCAGATTCCATCTCCACAAAATCAGGCTGCACCAGACGGTGGATACCTGCGATAACCTGCTGCTCTTTCTCCTCAAATTCGTCCTGATGAACATATACAGTCATGGTATCGATTCCGGATGGTACATGCTCAAAGCTGATTCCCTGATCTTCAAATACCTGAAGTACCTTGCGTCCGAACCCGATCTCACTGTTCATCATGGATTTCTCGATATTAATAGAGCAGAAGCCTTTCTTTCCGGCGATACCGGTAATAGTGAATTTCGGCTTCTTACAGGTGCTCTCTACGATCAGAGTACCTTTATCCTCCGGGCTGTTTGTGTTACGGATATTGATCGGAATTCCCTCTTTACGAACCGGGAAAATGGCATCCTCATGAAGAACAGTAGCTCCCATGTAGGAAAGCTCACGAAGCTCTCTGTATGTGATTGCCTCGATAGGCTCCGGATTGTGAACGATACGCGGATCTGTTACAAGAAAACCGGAAACGTCCGTCCAGTTCTCATAAATATCTGCATGGATAGCCTTTGCAACCAGGGAACCTGTCACATCAGAACCACCTCTGGAAAATGTCTTTACCGTGCCATCTGCACATGCGCCGTAAAATCCCGGAATAACCGCATGCTGGGATTTGCTGAGCTTTTTGGAAAGGAGTTTATTGGTCTCCTCCGCTTCCAGATTACCAGCTTTATCAAAACGGATCACAGAAGCTGCATCCACGAAATCATATCCAAGATATGCAGCCATGATCTTACCATTGAGAAACTCTCCTCTGGATGCCGCATACTGGATTCCTGCCTGTGCACGGAAATCCTCATCGATCTTCTTGAACTCCTCCTCAAGAGAAAGGCTCAGTCCGAGTCCCTTGATGATCTCATAATATCGCGCCTTGATCGCATTGATCTTCTCAGTGATATCCTCCCCTTTGGATGCTGCGTCATAACATCCATAAAGCATATCCGTCACTTTGATATCCTCGTCAAATCTCTTTCCCGGAGCTGACGGAACTACATAACGGCGGCTCTCATCACTGCGGATGATATCGCCCACTTTCTGGAACTGCTCCGCATTTGCAAGAGAACTTCCACCGAATTTTACAACTTTTTTCATGATAACACCTCTCACCTGTAATTTCGACTTCCAGCGCCGCCTTTTCACCATTCACTGCAACGCTTTACCACAGAAACCTACGGCTATTTTATTGAATAATTTGTAATTTTGCAAGCATTTCCGTAACATTTCTGCAAAAAAGTCAAATTATACAAGAGAAAAGTATCTCCTGACCTGTTTCTTATGCACAGTACTGCTTCAGAATGTTCTCGAGAGCTGCAGCGCTGCTTGTGTGACAGCGGCATACCGGAATGGATTTTTTCTTTGCTTCTTCTACTGCGCAGTTTACCATTTTGTGGGAAACGGTACTGGTGAACAGGATCATCAGATCCGGCACCCCGATCTTTTTCTTCATGGCTCCTTTTTCCTTGGCAAAAACTTTCGCCTTGCATCCGAAGCCTTTGCAGATATCCTCATACTGACATACCATTCTTTCATTACCGCCTACAATTACAACGCTCATAATTCACTCTCCTTTGATCTCTGAACTTTTATATGACTGTTTCAAGGTTATTTTAAACTAACTTTACTTTTAAAATATTGAGTTAGCACTTGCTAACTCATTTATTATAATACCATCTCACAAAAAGTTTGTCAAAGGTAATTTTAAATTCTGTCTGATTTTTTATATCCTGTGATCTCGCATACTGTAAGTATGCCGTTTTTTACCTGAAAATGAACATCCATTCCTGCAAAAGGCATTCCGTATATCCTCTCCGGATCTTTCTGGTAGGCAGGCCTCGGATCCTCTCTGAGCACGCCTTCCAACGCAGTAAGCTTATCCTCCGGAATCCTTGCCTTCCATTCTTCCGGGATCTCTACCTGCAGAAAATGCTGCTCCACCTTCGTCGCAAAGCCGCCCAGCGCTTCCGGATGGCAGTCTGCCACAGGCAGATATGGCTTGATATCATAGATGGGGGTTCCGTCCATCAGGTCCGCACCGGATACGATCAGTACAGGAGCTTCTTTGCTTTCCAGATCGATTTTTTCAAGCTTCACACAGGATAAGCCTACTGGATTGGGACGGAAGGGCGATCTGGTGGCAAATACGCCCATCCTTTCATTTCCGCCCAGGCGTGGCGGACGTACTGTAGGGGACCAGTTCTCACGGATCGACTGTGAAAACTCCCACAGCAGCCAGATATGCGAAAAATCTTCCAGTCCTTTTACCGCTTCCCGTACCCGGTATTCCGGTTCAAAAACAATACAGGCTGTCAGTTCTTCCACTCGACCGCTCTGACGCGGGATTCCGAATTTTGTCGGAAAATCACTTCTGATCCTTGCGATTATCTTCATATCCCTATTCTCCCTTTCACTTGCCAGATATACACCTCATGCGCCTGTTACATAATTCTGCTTTCAATGACTGTCATGTCATTTCCGTCAGATCCTCTTGTAGGCAACACAGTTTTTTTGCCGCTTGGCCTGATAGAGAAGCCTGTCCGCTTCCATCACTCCATCTCTGACCTTACAGCTTCCATATACACCTCCCACGCTCATGGAAAGCCGGATTTCTTTGTATTCCGGCACATCTGCCATTGCGATCTCTTCCCGGATATCTTCCAGCTTCTGCTGAAATACCTTTTCCGGAATTTCTTCAAACATCAGAAGAAATTCGTCTCCTCCATAACGCAGTACCACGTCATCTGCCCGCACATGCTCAAAAATCGTTCTGACAATGGTACAAAGCGCCGCATCTCCAGCTACATGGCCATAGCTGTCATTGATCTGTTTAAAATTGTCCACGTCGATCATAGCTATAGCCCCCATCTTATCCAGGGATTTCAGCTGTTCCTCAAAATATCTCCGGTTTCTGGCACCAGTCAGCGGATCTTCATATAATTCCCGGTTGAATCTGCTGATCTTATCGATCAGAGATCCGCTTCCATAAGCTCCCAGAAAGATCTTATCCGTCATTTTAAAGACCATTTCCATGACAAGAGGTGTCCCGTCTATAACCACATATTTGGCGATTACCTGATAAATGTCATCATTGACGAACTCAAATTTCGTCATTTTGTTTTTACGGGCAAAAACTTTGGCAGAAATACAGTTCTCACATCTTCTGCCTTTATTCCACACTGCAAAGCATTTATGTTCTGCTTCATAAGAGCAATCGTCTGAGCCAATATTTACCGGAGCTGTACGGCTAACATCCACCAGTCTTACAATGTCAAAAACCGTCTTCAGCATTTCTATTTCCATATTTACTTCCCGGGCAGTCATAAATACACCCTTATCTTTATCCATAGTATTTTCCTGCGTTTCTGAAATATTATATACATTCATGATAACATATTGCACATCAATTCACAATTGTATTTCATCGTCGTTTATGCTATTGTATAGTGTATAAGAAGTAATATTTTTATCAGGAGGTTTCATATGGCACAGAGACGTACAAAGATAGAAGTACTCAATGAGAAAATTTCCAAAGTAGATTCCAAGATTGCTGCCTGCACCGAAAAGATAGCAGCGCTGGAGGATGAAAAAACTGCACTGGCAGCTCAGCTGGATGAGATCCGCAAAGCTGAAAAAAAGGCAAAGGAAGCTGCTGAACTGAAACGTCTGCTCAAGCTGATGCAAAAAAAAGACATTTCCGTAGAAGATCTAGAAGCCATGATCTCCAGGGAAGCCTGAAACAGATCCTCAGCAAACAAAAAACCGGTTTACGAAGAATTTTTTCTTCCAAACCGGTTTTTTTTGCGATCTTTCTATGATACGATCTGTATATTTCTGCAATCTTTATATTCTTTGGAACAGCTTTCCGTCAGGATCACTGCTCCGTCAAATGAAAAGAACGTCACCGCACTGATCTGTCCGAATTTGGAGCTGTCAGACACTACGTACTTTTCCAGACACTGCTCCATGGCGGTTCGCTTTACCAGTGCTTCATTGGATTCCGGCGTGGTAAAGCCTTCTCTCTGCGTCATCCCGTTGGTCCCGAAAAAGCCCTTTGTAAAATGATAATTCTTCAGCATCTGCATGGCCTGACTTCCGATCACAGCTTCCGTAGATCCCTTCAGTTCTCCGCCGATCAGAAGCACACGGACTCCCATCTGAGCCAGAGCCCTGGCATGGGAAACACCATTGGTGACAAAAGTCGCCCTGGAGCCTTCCAGATGCTCCAGCATATATCCGGTAGTCGTTCCCGCATCCAGATACACAAAATCTTCCGGACGGATCAGAGCTGCCGCATAGACTGCGATCTTCTTTTTTTCTTCAATATTCAGCTCAACTTTCTGGGCTACGGTAGGCTCATAGGCATTGACAGTATGTTCCAGTGCCACCGCACCGCCAAAAACCCTGGTCAGCTTCCCCGCCTTGTAAAGCGCCGTGATGTCTCTGCGGACCGTAGATTCCGATGCATCCAGGATATCTTTCAGTTCTGTTACCGTAACACTGTTTTTTTCTCTGAGAAGGCCGAGTATGATCTCGTATCTCTGCTCCGTCAGCATTCCTTTTCCTCCTTCAAAAAAGACATCCCGATCGACCGGACCGGGATGCCTTCTGTTCACTCATTCTGAGATTACAGGTTCTCCTGCATGAATTTGCTTACTGCCTCGTATGCTGCATCCTCATCTGCACCATCGAATGTAAAGGTAACCTCATGTCCCTTCTTTACGCCAAGTCCCATAAGTGCAAGAAGCTTTCTGCACTCTACAGTCTTGCCGTCCTTCTCGATAGTGATCTTGGACTCGAAACCTTTTACAAGCTTCACAAGCTCTCCGGCCGGACGTGCATGGATTCCTTCGTTATCTGTTACTACATACTTGAATTCTTTCATTTCTTTATCCTCCAGTTTTCATTTTAATTTAAAAAAATTTAAGCAACTTTTTTCTTCAGTACCCCGAGAAGTACAGCTGAGATCAGAGTTCCCACAACCAGTGCGACCAGATACATCATTGCATTACCTACAACCGGGAATACGAAGATTCCGCCATGTGGTGCCATCAGTGTACAGTTGAAGAACATGGAGATTGCTCCGGCTGCTGCGGAACCGACGATACAGGACGGAAGTACATGGACCGGGTCAGATGCCGCAAAAGGAATCGCACCTTCTGTGATAAATGCAAGTCCCATAATAAAATTGGTCGGTCCTGCCTCACGTTCTTCTTTTGTAAATTTGTCTTTAAACAGCAGGGATGCGAGTGCGATGGCACACGGAGGAGTCATACCTCCCACCATAACTGCTGCCATAATGTCATAGTTGCCTGCCGCAATAGCTGCTGTACCAAATACATATGCTGCTTTGTTGAACGGGCCGCCCATATCAATGGCCATCATACCACCAAGAACCAACCCTAAAATTACTTTACTTGAATTTCCCATGCCTGTCAAGGCATTATTTAATCCTGTATTGATACCGCCCATGATCGGCTCTACAACGAAGGTCATACAGAGTCCCATAAGAAGTACACCAACAACCGGATAGATCAGTACAGGCGCTATTTTTTCCAGTGCTTCCGGAAGCTTATCACAAACCTTACGAAGTCCAAGGATCAGATATCCTGCAAGGAAGCCTGCAAGAAGTGCTCCGAGGAAACCAGATTTTCCGTTTGCCGCGATCATACCGCCCACAAGTCCAACTGCAAGTGCCGGTCTGTCACCGATGGCCATTGCAATAAATCCGGCCAGGATCGGAAGCATGAAACCAAATGCGGTTCCACCAATGTTTTTCAGAACAGCCGCTACCGGTGTGATGGTACCAAAGTTTGCTCTCTGGTCTGCAGGAAGGGAACTCAAATCTACACTTAAACCATCGATCAGGAATGCAAGAGCGATCAGAATACCACCGCCTACAACCAGTGGAAGCATATGAGATACCCCGTTCATCAGCTGCATATAGATCTTGTGGCCTGCTCCGCCGCCTGCTTTTGCATTTGAGGAAGAGCTCTGACTGCCTGCTGCTGCATGATATACCGGAACATCTCCGGAAATCGCACGTTCAACAAGCCGGTCCGCTTTGCTGATTCCATCTGAAACCTGACATTCGATGACTTTCTTTCCATCGAAACGATCCATGGGAACCTTGGCATCTGCAGCTACAATGATGCAGTCTGCCTCCCGGATCTCCTGATCCGTAAGTACATTTTTTGCTCCACCGGAGCCTCGTGTCTCTATTTTAATGAAACAGTCTTTCGCCTTTGCTGCTTTTTCCAGTCCCTCTGCTGCCATGTAGGTGTGGGCAATACCTGTGGGGCAGGAGGTAACTGCCAGCAGTTTAGCTCTGGCTCCTTCGGAACTTCCTGTATCTGCCAGTCTTTCATCAATATCTTTTTTCTCCTCATCGGCCTTGTCGATGATCTCCATAAATTCATCTACAGAACCTGCGTTGCGTAAGGATTCTGTAAAATTATCATCCATCAGCATTACGGAAAGCTTGCTGAGTACATCCAGATGAATGTTATCTTCTGTATTTGGTGCTGCGATCAGGAAAAGAAGGGTAACCGGCTCATCATCCAGTGCCTCAAATTCCACGCCGTTTTTTACTACCATGGCAGCAAGTCCCGGTTTCTTTACCGCATCACATTTTCCATGAGGAATAGCGATTCCCTCACCGATTCCTGTCGTACTTTCTTCCTCTCTTAAATACACCTGTTTCCGATAAGCTTCCCTGTCGCTGATCTTTTCACTTTTTACCATAAGATCTACGGCCATGTCCAGAGCTTCAGATTTCGTCTTCGGTGCAGCATCCAGTGATATGCTTCGTTTGTCAAGCAGATCTGTGATTCTCATCTTCCCTTCTCCTTTCTTCTTTACCCCTCTGTTACCTGTTCATATACTGCCTGAACCTCTTCCCTTGTGGCAAGATTTTCAGAAAATGCACTTGCGCTTCCTGCGGAAATTCCCATATGGAATGCATATTCGTGATCCTGTTTTTCCATCCAGCCTGCCATAAAGCCTGCTACCATGGAATCTCCGGCTCCTACTCCGTTTACCAGTGTTCCTTTCGGTGCCGGTTTCTCAAATACCTGACCGTCTTCCGCTACCAGGACAGCTCCCTCTCCGGCCATTGAGATCAGCACATTTCTGGCTCCTTTTTCCTGGAGCTTCTTTCCGTAAGGGATCACATCCTGACGGGTCTTAAGCTCTACACCGAAGATTTCTCCAAGCTCATGGTTATTGGGCTTCACCAGGAACGGATGATACTTCAGGACATTCACAAGAAGATCTCTCGTTGCATCCACAACGATCATCACGCCTTTTCCATCCAGTCTCGCCATGATCTTCTCATACATATCATCCGGCATAGATGAAGGAATACTTCCTGCCAGAAAAAGCACATCTCCCTCTTTCAGTGTGTCAAGCTTCTTCATCAGCTCCTGAACCTTTTCAGCGCTGATCTCCGGTCCCATTCCGTTGATCTCAGTTCCATCAATAGATTTCAGCTTCAGGTTGATCCTTGAAACGCCTTCCGGGATCCTGATAAAATCAGATCTCACTCCCATCTCCTCAAGCTTTCTTACAATCTCATCTCCGACGAATCCTGCCATGAAACCAAGTGCTGTATTCTCGATTCCAAGATTCATCAGCACGGTGGAAACGTTGATTCCCTTTCCGCCCGGAAGCATCAGCTCAGAGCTTGTTCGGTTGGTAAGTCCGAGTTTAAAATCCTCCACGGAAACGATATAGTCCAGAGACGGATTAAAAGTAACTGTGCAGATCATTTTTTCTCCTCCCATATCTTTTATCCTGCGGTTTTTGACCGCTTTTTGTTGTTTTTCATTTGTTGAACTCAGTATACTTCCAAATTCATTCAAAGTCAATCAAATTACTTCACAAAATTCATGAACGTTTTTGGTTGAGTTTGCACAAAAAAACGTGCATCAACCTTAGCTTTCCCTGGTTAATGCACGTTTATCCCTGACTGTATTGGTCACTTTCATTCAAATTCCGTTATAAATCTATGTACCATTCCAAATTCCTGTTTATATTACCTCCATCCTCAGGTACATTTCCCGGAAAGCCGGATCTTCACATTCCATCACCTTTCCTGAATGTGATAGTTTCGCAATAACATTTATCTGATTTGTTTCTTATTCGCAGTATCTCTGACCATCTTCCGATATCTTCTCATCAGCTCCCTTGTCACTTTGTCTTCCTCAAACCGGATTCCTCCGATCTGGCGCACCGGCATGATCCCCATCAGGGAATTTGTGACAAAGCATTCCTGATACCATTTAAGATCCTGAACATAGATATAGGTTTCTTCCACCTCTTCCGTGTCACAGAGATATTCACGGAGGATTCCCGGGAGAAGTCCGCAGCTGACTTTTGGTGTATAGATCATGCCATTTCGCACAAAGAATACATTACTTACTGTCCCTTCCGATATCTGTTTCTTTGTATTCAGAAACAACCGTTCATCCATTCCTGCTGCTGTAGCATTTCGTTTTTCCAGGATACAATCTCCGTAATTCATGGTTTTGTGATATACAAGAGGTGATGTTTCATTTCGTTTTACCTTGCTGACATCCATGGTAAAGCCTTTTTCATAATTCTCCGGCGTATAATGATTGGCACGAAGAGAATACACTGCATTTTCCTTTGTAAGCATAAGCTTCAGCGCACAGTGTTCCAGTCCGTCAAATTCTTTCTGCACCTCCGGGCGTTTTTTTTGTTCTTCCAGATATTCTTCGATCCTCCCGGCTGTGATCCCACGTACTGCCGGATCACCCAGCTTCAGGAAATCTGCCGCCCGTTCCAGTCTTTTCAGATGCTTTTCCAGAAGTATGGGGGTTCCCTGCTCTATTCCTATGGTCTCAAATGCTCCCAGACCGAACTGAAAACATTCGTCTAAGGTTATGTTGTTCATTTCCTTTGACCTCCTTATGAAGTGTCCCTGTCAGATTCTCTGATCTGTCCACAGAACCTTTCACTTTTACCGTTCTGTATGTTTCTCTACTGCAGTGCATCCAGGATCGCTTTCGCCTTCTGCAGAGTCTCCTCGTACTCAAATTCCAGATCTGACTCTGCTGTGATCCCGCCGCCAACGCCAAGGTGATATTTTCCGTTTTTATGAAGAGCTGTACGGATCACGATGTTGAAATCGCAGCCTCCGTCCAGTGTCAGGTAGCCGATAGAGCCTGTATAAAGATTTCTCTTTCCGTGTTCCAGCTCGTCAATGATCTCCATGGCACGGTATTTCGGCGCACCGGTAATAGAACCGCCGGGGAATGCAGCCTCCAGAAGATCCATAACATTTTTTCCTTCTTCCAGTTTTCCTTCAATATCCGATACCAGATGAAAAACCGTAGCGTATGCTTCCACTGTAAAAAGCTCGGTTACCTTCACGCTTCCCGGTGTACACACCCGGTTCAGATCATTTCGCTCCAGGTCTACGATCATAAGAAGTTCACTCTTATCTTTTCCGGAATCCTGAAGCTCCCGACGGAGCATTTCATCTTCCTCAGATGTTACGCCACGTTTCCTTGTTCCCTTTATAGGACGGGTATTTACATGACGGTCTTTCATCTTCAGAAAACGTTCCGGAGATGCACAGACGATCTGATAATCTCCGAAATCCAGATATCCGCCGAAAGGAGACGGATTATTTTTCCGAAGATCATAAAAAACATCCAGAGGTGGTTTTTCGCTTTCAATGGTCAGCTGCTGCGTCATATTGGCAATATAGATATCGCCCTCTATAATATAGCGGATCATCCGGTCTACTGCCTGTTTGTATTCTTCTTTCTCAAAGTTGGGATGAACCTGGATCCTGAATTTCTCACGGTGAAAATTTTCCGTGACCATCTTGTTTCCGGATTCCTTTTTTTCCCCTGTTTCCGATCCTTCCTGTTTCCCCGCCTCTGTAAATTCCCGGATTGCTTTTTCCATCGCTCCGATTTCTGCTGCAGCGTCTGCACTGATTCCGTTTGACACAAGATAGGTCCTTTTTTCCTGACAGTCTTCTATGATAAAACAGTCATAAAACGTCAGAACTGCCTCCGGAACAGTCACAAGATCCTTTTCTCCGGATGGTACTCCCATCTGTTTTCTTCCGTAATCATAGGAAAAATATCCTACTGCACCGGATACGATGGGAAGTCCGCTGTTATTTTTGTCTTCATGGGTATTTAAATATTCCCGCATATAGTCTTCAAAGGTTGTTTCTATTTCCGGCCTTCCGTTGATAGTAAAGTTCTCTCCGTCCTTTACCAGCTTCAGATACGGACATCTTCCGATCACGGAATAATGTCCCAGCTCATTGACAAGGGAGGAATCCAGAAACGCTGCTCCGGGTTCTCTCTCGTAGATCCGAAAAATGTCCACTGCCGGGATATATGGGGTCAGTTCTTTTATTCTTCGCTGATTTTTGTACATATTTTTACTCCTCCTTCTGAAAATTCTCCGCGATCCTGCAAAAATTCTCAAGAAGCTCATGTCCATATTCCGTAAGAACGGCTTCCGGATGGAATTGCACACCATAGATAGGCAATGCTTTATGGGAAATTCCCATAACAGCACCATCATCAGAAAGCGCATCCACCTGATACTCCTCCGGAATGCTGTCTTCCCGCACGATCAGGGAATGGTATCTTGTCACCTTGTATTTCTCAGGCAGGCCTGCAAACACTCCTGTTCCATGGTTGTGGATCTCTGTTACTTTTCCGTGCATGGGACACACGCCCTTTTCCACTACTGCTCCCGCGCAGTGGCCGATCACCTGATGGCCCAGACAGACACCAAGAACAGGAATCCTTCCCTGAAATCTTTTTACGGTATCTACGCAGAGCTTCGCATCCCAGGGACGCTTCGGTCCCGGAGAAAGGATGATTCCTTCCGGGTTCAGCTCCTCCAGCTCCTCCAGGGTGATCTCGTC